>DAICZI010000067.1 GCA_027311205.1 Beijerinckiaceae bacterium
GTTCAGCACCACATCCTCGCAGGCCTCGCGCAATTCCGGCTCGATCTCGCCATAGACCGCGAGTTGTCCGGCATTGACAATGCCCATGTCCATGCCCGCCTGAATGGCGTGATAGAGGAACACGGCGTGCATCGCCTCGCGCACTTTTTCATTGCCGCGAAACGAGAACGACAGGTTCGAGACCCCGCCTGAAACATGCGCCAAAGGCATGGCTTTGCGAATTTCGCGGGTCGCCTCGATGAAATCGACGCCGTAATTATTGTGCTCCTCGATGCCGGTGGCGACCGCAAAGATGTTGGGATCAAAAATGATGTCTTCGGGGGCAAAACCGGCCTTTTGCGTCAGCAGCTTGTAGGCCCGCGTGCAGATTTCGACCTTGCGGGCCTGCGTGTCGGCCTGGCCCTGCTCGTCAAACGCCATCACCACCACCGCCGCGCCGTGGCGGCGCACGATTTTGGCGGCTGCGAGGAATTTCTCCTCGCCTTCCTTCATGGAAATTGAATTGACGATGGCCTTGCCCTGGACGCATTTCAGCCCGGCCTCGATCACCTCGAATTTCGAGGAATCGATCATCACCGGCACACGTGAAATATCCGGCTCGGCGGCGATGAGATTGAGGAAAGTGACCATCGCCGCCCCTGAATCCAGCAGGCCCTCGTCCATGTTGATGTCGATGATCTGCGCGCCGCTGGCGACCTGATCGCGAGCCACTTCCAGCGCGGCTGGATAATCGCCGTTTGTCACCAGCTTGCGGAAGCGCGCCGAGCCGGTGACATTGGTGCGCTCGCCGACATTGACGAAGGCGATGTCCGGGGTCAGCGTGAACGCCTCCAGCCCGGAAAGCCGCATCAGCGGCTTGATGTCCGGCACGCGGCGCGGGTTGATGCCCTTCACCCGCTCGGCAATGGCGCGGATATGATCGGGCGTGGTGCCGCAGCAGCCGCCGACAATATTGACAAGGCCGGAATCAGCGAATTCGCCGATCATCCCGGCCATGAATTCCGGGCTTTCGTCATAGAGGCCGAATTCATTGGGCAGCCCGGCATTGGGATAGGCGCAGACCAGCGTATCGGCGATGCGGCCAATCTCGGCGATATGGGCGCGCATTTCGCGCGCGCCGAGCGCGCAATTGAGCCCGAAGGTGAGCGGTGCGGCATGGCGCAGCGAATGCCAGAAGGCGGTCGGCGTCTGGCCCGACAATGTGCGGCCGGAAAGATCAGTAATGGTGCCCGAGATCATCACCGGCAGGTGGCGGCCAACGTCCTCGAACACTTCTTCCAGGCCATACAGCGCCGCCTTGGCGTTGAGCGTATCGAAGATGGTCTCGAGCAGCAGCACATCGGCGCCGCCCGCGATCAGGCCGCGCGCCGCCTCGCCATAGGCGACACGCAATTCATCAAAATTGACGGCGCGAAAGCCGGGGTTGTTGACGTCGGGCGACATCGAGGCGGTGCGGTTGGTCGGGCCGAGCGCCCCCGCCACAAAGCGCGGACGGCCATCCCGGCGTTGCGCTTCGTCAGCCGCCTCGCGGGCGAGGCGGGCGCCCTCAAAATTCAGCTCATAGGCCAGCCCCTCCATGCCATAATCGGCTTGCGCGATGCTGGTCGATGAAAAGGTGTTGGTGGCCACAATATCCGCCCCGGCCAGCAGATATTCCAGATGAATGTCACGGATCGCATCGGCTTGCGTCAGGATCAGCAGATCATTATTGCCGCGCAAATCCTTCGGCCAGTCGGCAAAGCGTGCGCCGCGAAACTCAGCCTCCGAGAGCTTGAGCCCCTGAATCATTGTGCCCATAGCCCCATCCAGCACAAGAATGCGCTCGCGCGCGAGGGCGACAAGAGTGTCACGAACAGACGACGGGGCGATTTCGGTCACGGGTTTTCCTACCTGGAGATATAAACATATCTTTATGTGATTTTTGCATGAGAGGCAAGGGCGGCGGGAACATGATGGCTGGCCTGAAAAATCATCAAGCGGGACAATTGACTGCGCAGGAGCTTGAAGGGATTGCCATTCTCGCGTCATTTGCGCTGCCGGGTCAATTTCCACAGCACTCTGGAGAACTGAAAGTTCTGGTTTCAATAATTCCCCTAAACCCTCTCCCGCGCTACACTTTCCCGTGCAGATATCGGCCCCGCCCACCGTGCACGCGCGATCGACCCTGACCTGCCCGCACTGCGGCCATCAGGAGGAGGAAGTGATGCCGACCGATGCCTGCCAGTTTTTCTATGAATGCCGCAACTGTGGATTGGTGCTGAAACCGCTGGCAGGTGATTGCTGCGTGTTCTGCTCCTATGGCTCGCAGCCCTGCCCGCCAATTCAGGGTGCACGCGCCACCGCGACCCCGCCACGCTGCTGCGGCGGAGCGTAGGCTGCAGCGCGCCCCTTCGCGGATGCACCCTGAAGATATCAGGCGACCGCCTTCAGCCGGTTCATTCACCGCGATCTCTAGCGCATGACACGCTTGATTCTAATCGTCCGGATCAAGGACAAGCTCCCTCACCCCGCCACTTGCAGCGTCTGGCGCTCCCGCAGTCTTTGCGGGCAGGCCGGATCGTGGCCGTTGAGATAGACCAGCGGGCGGCGGCGGGCCATATCGCGGATCAGGCCATGCGTCTTGACCTGCGCTGCCGGGTCAACTCCCAGCCCGTCAGGAACGCCGTCCAGAAGGGTTTGCTCCAGATAGCTGACATCACCGGCGATGAGAAACATGATGCCGTCGATGTCAACCGACACCGCCATATGGCCGCGCGTATGGCCGGGCGCGGCGATGACACGCACCGCGCCATCTTTGGTCAGCGGCACCGAGGCGGCCATCAAATCTGCCCCGACTGGCGGCAATTGCAACAGTTCGGGGGCAAAGTCCTTGGGCCATTGGTGGTTGGGATAGCCAGCAGCGCGACCGGCAAAACCTTGCGCCGCCTTGAATTCCACCGCACTTACCAGCATGCGGGCCTTGCCAAAATAGGCCAGTCCGCCCGCGTGGTCGGTATGCAGATGCGTCAGAACAACCGTTGGCACATCCGCTGCATCAAATCCCGCAAGCCGCAACTGCGGGCCGATCTCGTCAGAGGGTTTGACGTTGAACCTGAGGCCCACATGGTAATAAGGATGCCAGCGCGGAAAATACCCCTTCTGCATGGCCCGCGCGGTTTCCCCGGTATCGACCAGAATCAGTCCCTCGGGATGCTCGATCAGATAGGCAAAAATCGGCAGTTCCGGGCTCCATTCCCTGTCGAACAGGCCATTCCAGGTGCGCGCCAGCCCGGTGCCTTTGGCCCGCACCTGCGCCGCCTTGATCCAGACCGAACCAGTGCGCAAAATGTGAATTTTTGTCATGGCTGCCATTTATTTTGCGACCATCCCGTTATTCAACAGGCCCCAAACTTACCGGCCACCCGCCACCGAAACAACCGTGCCTGTCACATAGCTTGCGGCGTCCGACATCAGCCAGGCGACGGCCCCGGCGATTTCCTCTGGCTCTCCAACCCGGCCCAGCGGCACATTGGGCGCGAGTTTGGCGCGCATTTCCGGCCCGATCATGTCTGTTGCGACATAGCCCGGCGCGACGGCATTGACCCTGATTCCCTCGCCCGCCACCTCGTTGGCAAACCCCTTTGTGAAACTTTCGACCGCCCCCTTCGAGGCCGCATAGGCGACGCGCCCGGCCATGCCGCCAAGCCGCGCCGCCGCCGACGAAATATTGACAATGGCGCCGCCCGGCCCGTCGTATCTTGAGGACAGCCGCTTCACTGCGGCTCCGCAGCAATACATCACACCCATCACATTGATGGCGAACAGGCGCTCCAGATCCTCGGTCAAACAGTCCTCGGTGCGGCCGCCTGTCCCAAGAACCCCCGCGCAATTGACGAGGCCGCTCAGCCGGCCAAGATCGCGTTCTGCGGCCCTGAACAGGTCCTCGACGGCCGCCTTGCTGCCGACATCGGCCTGAAAGCTCTTTGCCTTGCCGCCCCGCGCAACAATGTCCGCTACAACATCGCCCGCGCCAGTCGCGTCATGGCTGAAATTGACGGCAATTGCCGCGCCAGTAGCTGCAAGGTTTCTGGCAATGGCCGCGCCAATGCCGCGACTCGCCCCGGTTACAATAATCATGGCCGTCCCATCCTCCAGAATTTCATTCCCAGCCTCGAACCTCTACGCCGTCTTGCGCGCCTTGCGGCCAAGCTCTTTTTCAACTTCCTGACGCATGACGAATTTCTGGATTTTGCCGGTCACTGTCATCGGGAAAGCATCGACAAATTGCACGATGCGCGGGATTTTATTGTGGGCGATCTGGCCGGTGCAAAAGGCGATCACGTCGGCCTGCGTCAGGCTCTCGCCCTCGCGCAATTTCACCCAGGCGGCGACTTCCTCGCCATAATGGTCATCGGCGACGCCAAATACCTGCACATCCTGGATTTTGGGATGGCGATAAAGAAATTCCTCAACCTCGCGCGGCGAAATATTCTCGCCGCCGCGAATGATCAGATCCTTGATGCGACCAACAATATTGCCATAGCCTTCTGCATCGAGCGTCGCCATATCGCCGGTGTGCATCCAGCGCGCGGCATCCAGCACCTCGGCGGTCTTTTGCGGCTCGCCCCAATAGCCAAGCATCACCGAATAACCCCGCGTGCAAAGCTCGCCTTTGGTGCCGCGCGGCACGATGCGGCCCTTTTCGTCAATGATTTTAACCTCCAGATGCGGCATGATCCGGCCCACTGTCGAGACGCGGCGCTCCAGCGGGTCAGTCATGCCACTCTGGAAGCTCACCGGGCTGGTTTCGGTCATGCCATAGGCAATGGTGACATCGCGCATATGCATCTGGTCAACGACCTTCTTCATCACCTCGACCGGGCACGGCGCGCCCGCCATAATGCCGGTGCGCAATGAAGAAAGATCGAAGCTGGCAAAATCCGGATGGTCGAGTTCGGCAATAAACATGGTGGGCACGCCATAAAGCGCCGTGCAGCGCTCGCTGGCCACAGTCTTCAACGTCGTCAGGGGGTCAAAGCCCTCGCCGGGATAGACCATCGTCGCGCCCAGCGTCACCGCCGCCAGATTGCCCATGACCATGCCAAAGCAATGATAGAGCGGCACCTGGATACAGATGCGGTCTTCCGGCGTCAGCGCCATGGCGCTCCCGACATAAAAGCCATTGTTGAGAATATTGTGGTGCGTCAGCGTCACGCCCTTCGGCTGGCCGGTGGTGCCGCTGGTGAACTGGATGTTGATGGCATCATCACATTGCAACTCATCCGCCAGGGCGGCGATGGCCTCCCGCTCCTTGGTGCCGCCCATGCCCGCCACCGCCTCGAAGGCCAGTGCGCCGGGAACCAGCGATCCGCCAAACTGAATGACGCTGCGCAAATCAGGCAAGCGCTTGGCGTGCAGCGCGCCGGGCTGCGACGTCGCAAGTTCGGGCGCGAGGGCGTTGAGCATGCCGATATAATCGCTGGTTTTGAAACTGGTTGCCGTCGCCACCGCCTTGCAGCCAACTTTCACCAGCGCAAATTCAAGTTCCACCAGCCGATAGGCCGGGTTCAGCGTCACCAGAATCAGGCCCGCTTTGGCGGCGGCAAATTGGGTGAGCACCCATTCGGCTCGGTTGAGTGACCAGATTCCGATGCGATCCCCGCGCTCCATTCCCAGAGCCAGAAAGCCTGCCGCCAGCGCTTCGGCCTGCTCGTTCAGTTCGCGCCATGTCAAGCGCACATTCTGCGGTGGCACGATCAGGGCAGGTCGCTCCGGCCATTGCTGCGCCGCCCGGCTGAGCGCCTGGCCGATGGTTTCGGCCAGCAGCGAGGTGGTGCTGGCCCCGTTGACATAGCTCAAGGCAGATGCGGACATGATGGTTTTCCCTGGCAGCGTTACCCTGAAGTTTTTTTGATTATCAGGGCCGCACGTCAAGGCGTCAAGGACGGTGGACTTCAGGCTTTGGCGATGCTTTTCAAGGCGCTGATCAAGGTCGCGCGATCCAGCCCCCCGAGGCGCTCGGTCAACCGCGCTTCATGGGCTTCCAGCAGGCTGCGGGTGCGGTTGAGCAGCGTGAGGCCGCGCTCGGAGAGATAGAGCGCCGATGAGCGCCGGTCGCCCTCGGCCTGTTGCTGCGCCACCAGCCCACGCCCGATCAGCCGCGCCAGTATCACCACGAAATTCGGGCGCTTGATGCCCAGCACCGCCGCAACATCCGATTGCTTGCGCCCCGGATTGGCATGGAGCAGCAGCAAAATCGAGAATTCAGCAGGCTTGAGTTTGGAACTCGCCACCGTTGTCATGAAATCGGCAAACACCGCCACCTGGGCACGGCGCAGGTGATAGCCCAGCATGTCATCAAGATCAGCCAGATCGAGCCTGTCAGAGGGTCGCGCAGGTGGCCTCGCCGCCGCCACACGCGGCTTGGTGCCAAGGCGGCGCACGCGCGGCCTGGTTTCGGAGGTCATCGCCATGAAGAAAATCCTGAGGGTTGCTTGACCGCTCCCGGCAAAGCGTGATCGACTTGACGGCAGGGCGACAGATAGTTATCAAACATAACAAAACTGTCAATCTCGCGAAAGCGGGCACCGGCGCTTTTTGCAAGCGCCGTGCCGGTTCGGGCGAGCCTAAAAGACGCCCCAGGGAAACGCGGTAGTGGATCTGACAATTTTCCTGTTTCTCCTGCAGGACGGCCTCACCAATGGCGCGATTTACGCGTTGTTGGGGCTGGCGCTGGTGCTTGTCTTCAGCGTTACCCGCGTCATTCTCATTCCGCAAGGCGAATTTGTGGCCTTTGGCGGCCTGGCCTTCGCGTTGCTGGCCACCGGAAAAGTCCCGCCGCTGATTTATTTGTCACTCGGATTGGGCGTGGCGGCGCTGTCGCTCGACCTCTGGCACCTGCGAGCCCACTGGCAAACAAGGCGTGCGCTGCGTGCGTTGCAGCGGCGTCTGGCTGTGCCGGCCCTCACCGCGCTGGCGACGCTGGCGCTGGCCGGGCCGCAGACGCCGCTGCTGATCAATGGCGCTTTGGCGCTGGGCATGGTCGCCCCTCTGGGCTCGAATCTCTACCGTGTCGCCTTCGAGCCTTTGGCGGGCAAATCGGTGCTGACATTGCTGATCGCCGCTGTCGGGGTGCATTTGGCGCTCGAAGGCCTGGGTTTGCTGATTTTCGGGGCGGAGGGGTTTCGCGCCCCGCCCCTCTCCGACGCGCAAATCGCGCTGGGGCCGCTCACCATCAGCGGCCAGAGCATCGGCGTATTTGCCGTCACCGCCCTCGTCATGCTCGGCCTGTGGCTCGTGTTCAGCCGCACCCTGGCGGGCAAAGCATTGCGCGCCACCGCCATCAACCGCACCGGCGCGCGCCTGGTGGGCATCAGCGCAACGCGGGCGGGCGAACAGGCCTTTGGCATCGCCGCCTTTATCGGGGCGCTTTCCGGCATTCTCATCGCGCCGGTGACAACGCTCTATTATGATACGGGCTTCATCATCGGTCTCAAGGGTTTTGTAGCTGCCATCCTGGGAGCGCTGACCAGCTTTCCGCTCACCGTGCTGGCGGCCGCAGGCGTGGGCACGGCCGAATCCTTCACCGCATTTTTTGCCAGCGACTTCAAGGACGTCGTGGTTTTCTCGCTGATTTTGCCGGTGCTCCTGCTCCGCTCGCTCAGATAC
>DAICZI010000068.1:0-7202 GCA_027311205.1 Beijerinckiaceae bacterium
ACGCCAGCATGACGCCCGGTCAGGCCGGGGTGAAGTTTGTGCCCATCAACAAGATGGTGCCACGCTCCTTCATTACCAACCTGCAAGCAGGTGCCAAATTGCCCGCCAACGGGCGACACCCCGTGCGCGGCATCGCGTTTGGCGGCGATGCCGGGGTGAAAATGGTGGAACTGTCTCTTGACGGCGGCAAAACCTGGATGGCCACCGAACTTGGCAAAGACGAGGGCAAATATTCCTTCCGGCGCTGGGAAGCGAACGTGAAATTTCCCAAACCTGGCACCTACACTCTGCAGGTGCGCTGCACCAATGCTTCCGGCGTCGTGCAGCCAGCCCAACCAAACTGGAACCCGGCGGGCTTCATGCGCAATGTCATTGAATCAACGCAAGTCAGCGCCGTCTGAAGGAGACCGCCATGAAAATGTCTTTTGCACATCTTGGTGCCGCGCTGTTGATCGCTGCGGCAGGCGCCATGGGGCCTTTGGCTGGAGCCTCGGCCGACACCACGCTCAAACTCGTGACAACCAGGGTCAGCTTGCCTGATCCCGTGCGCAAATTTCCGGGCACTGATGCCGCGGCCATCAACCAGAATTGCCTGACCTGCCACTCCGCGGGAATGGTGCTGAACCAGCCGGCCATGAATCAAGCGACATGGACGGTTGAGGTCAACAAAATGATCAATGTTTTCAAAGGCCCCATCGACAAGGCCGACGTCCCGGCGATTATCGCCTATCTGGTGAGCCACAAGGGGACAAAATAGCGGCGAGCTATGCAGCCGCTTGCATCGATCCACCGCTTTGCCGCTCGAAGCGGTGGAAAGGCAGGATATTCAGGCCTCCCGCTCCCGCCAGACTAAACTATTATGGCATGGGCGCTGGATGTGTGAATAATCGGAGCCCGAATTGACAATCTGGGAGAACGGTCATCATGAGCGCAGCAGCCCAAGACATTTCCGGTCGTCGGCAAAGCTATTCAGCCACATCAAAATGGCTGCACTGGATCATGGCCATCATCGTGATCGGCATGATTCCTGCGGGAATTATCATGTCCAAGATGCCCAAGGGGCCGGAGCGATTGATGATTTTCGGCTATCACACAGAATTTGGTATCGTGATCCTGCTTCTGGTGATCTGGCGCTTCCTGACGCGCCTTCGCCACGGAACCCCTGCCCCGGTCGCCACCCTCAGCTCTTTCGAGCGCGTGGCCTCAACCTCGGCCACGCATCTGCTTTACCTGCTGCTGTTCTTGATGCCGCTGATCGGCTGGCTTGCCATATCCGCACTTGGCGCACACATCTCGTTTTTCGGCCTGTTCCACCTCCCCGCTTTAATGCCCAAGGACCCAGCCGCGGCGAAAATTCTGTTTCTGCTTCATAAAATTGGCGGCATCAGCATTCTTGTGCTGGCAAGTGCGCATATTCTCGCGGCACTCTATCATGGCCTGGTCAAGCGCGATGGCGTCTTCAGCCGCATGTGGCCCGGCGGCTGAGTGCCCCCATTGCGCCGCAGACGTGGCGCAATCCCCACGAAATTTCAGTTTCAACCGCACCCAAATGGAGTCAACCCTCATGAAGTTTCACAGCAAATTCGCCGCAGCCGCAATCCTGGCCGCGCTGGCCCTGGTAGCGCCAGCTTCCGCAGCCTATGTTCAGGTTCATATCACCCATGTGCCCTATGGTGCCGTCAAGGCGGTCATCCCGGTCACCGCCGTGAACCCCAAAGTCTGGAATGTGAAACTCCACAATCTGCTGAATGCTGAAAACGCCATCAAGGCTGGCAATGGCACGCTTCAGGCGCGCGTGGTGCTCTACGCCCGTGGCATTGCCATGCTGCAGCAGCCCATGGCCCCGGCCTCATCAAACTGGTGGATGCCTTGCGCAAGGATGGCGTGCAGTTCGAGATTTGCAACAATTCCCTCGAAAAACTGCAAGTCGATTGGCATTCGCTTTATGGCGTCAAAGAGTCCGATGTTGTGCCGTCCGGTTTTCTCGAAGTTGCATGGCTGGCTAACCATGGCTGGGCGGTGGATCCGATGAACTAGTGATTTCCAGACCAACCGAAAAACAGGGGAGCGAAACATGCAAAAAGTGAGCAAGATAGTGCTAGCGCTGGCTTTGTCCGCACTGGCCGGCAGTGTCGCTTTTGCCGCAGATGACACCAGCTTTGCGCCCGGCGGCACCGCGATCGACCATCACACCGAACAGTTCAGCCATCTGAGAATTGTCATGGACCTGAAGGCCGCAACCCCCGCCAACATCAGCTTTGGTGCCGTCGTGGCCGGGCGAATCATGCAGCAGCCAAAAGCAGAGGTCGTGGTCGTTGTGGAAGGCCCGGCCATCGGCGTTTTTGCCAAAAAGAACTATATTGCCCACCAGGGGATCGTTGATACCTGGGTGAAGCTAGTGAAAAAGGGCGTCAAAGTCGAATATTGCGGCAATTCGGTCAAAGGCGCAGGCCTCAAGCCATCAGATATGGTAGGCCTGAGTTCCGCAAGCCCGGCCGTCGTCAATGTCGGCGCATTTCCGACCCTGGCGCATTACGAGACCGAGGGCTTCAAGCCGATTGTGGTCGAGTTGATGGATAAATGAAGCGCCGCAGTCTTAGGCTGGCTGAACTCCGAAGCCCCGTCAAAAATACGCCGATACCTCAAGGTGTGCACACCTGCAAGGATTTACGGTCTGCACATCCAGGCTGTCCAAAAAGCTGAAACTGAGCCAGGCAGATCGTCGCCCGCCTGCAGCCACCCCAAAAATCTCTTGCCCTGCGACACGCCCGCGCTATATGATTGCTCCGGGAGGTTGGCCGTGGACGTTCCACTCGCCAACCGGGTCAGGTCCGGAAGGAAGCAGCCCTAACGAGACCGGGCGGGTCTCGCGTCAGCCTCCTGCCTTGATTTGCCGCGCGGGGCTGTTTCACCAGCCGGGCCCTGCTTTTTGAGCAACCCTTTTCTCACCGGCCACCCCTTTTGACCAACGAAGAGTGCGATGAACGACGAAACCGCGTCGCCCGCCGGGCAGGGCCAGGCTGCTCCATATCTTGTGCTGGCGCGCAAATATCGCCCCTCAAGCTTTGATGATCTCATCGGCCAGGAGCCGATGGTGCGCACCCTCACCAATGCCTTTGCGCTGAACCGCATTCACCAGGCCTACATTCTCACCGGCGTGCGCGGCGTCGGCAAAACCACCACCGCCCGCATCATCGCCCGCGCGCTCAACTGCGTCGGCGCGGACGGCAGCGGCGGCCCGACGCCCGATCCGTGCGGCACCTGCGCCAACTGCGTCGCCATCCTCGCCGATCGCCATCCCGATGTGCAGGAAATGGACGCGGCCTCGCGAACTGGCGTGGACGACATGCGGGAGGTTATCGAGGCGACCCGGTTTCGCCCGATGCAGGCCCGCACCAAAGTGTTCATCATCGACGAAGTCCACATGCTCTCCAAGGCGGCGTTCAACGGCCTGTTGAAGACGCTGGAAGAGCCGCCCGAGCATGTGAAATTCCTGTTCGCCACGACTGAAATTGAAAAAGTGCCGGTGACCGTGCGTTCGCGCTGCCAGCGCTTTGACCTGCGCCGCATCGAGCCGGAGCGGATGGTGGCGCATCTGGCCTCGATCTGCGCCAAGGAGGGCGTTGATATTGCCCCCGACGCGCTGGGGCTGATTGCGCGGGCGGCGGAAGGCTCGGTGCGCGATGCTTTGTCGTTGCTCGATCAGGCGATGGCGCAGGGCGGGCGCGGCGTCAACATCGACGCTGGCGTGGTGCAGACCATGCTGGGTCTGGCTGATCGCGCCCGGATTATCGACATGTTCGAGGCGCTGTTGTCGGGGCGCATTGCCGAGGCGCTGGGGATTCTGCGCGCCCTGCATGATACCGGGGCCGATCCGCTGCATGTGCTGACCGAACTTGCGGAATTCGTGCATCTGGTGACGCGCCTGAAACTGGTGCCCGAGGCAGCCGCCGATGCGGTGCTCACGCCCGACGAGCGCACCCGTGGCCAGGCAGCGGCGGCAACCCTCAGTCTGGCCGTGCTGGTGCGCAGTTGGCAAATTCTGCTGAAAGGCGTCGAGGAAACGCGCGGTGCGGCGCGCCCGCTGGCCTCTGCCGATATGGTGCTGGTGCGCCTCGCCTATGCCGCCGATCTGCCCTCGCCCGATGAAGCCTTGCGCCGCCTGGCGGAAGGTGGCGGCGGGCGCGCGGCCCTGCCCTCGCCGCCGCGAACCAGCGGCGGTGGCGGCGCGCAGGCGCAGGCCCTGAACCAGCAAGCCGTCAGCATGGCCGCACCGGCACAGCGCATGGCAGAGGCCAGTCCCACCGTGCATCTTGCCAGTTTCCAGGATGTTGTCGCTGAAGCGGGCCGCGCGCGGGACATCAGGCTCAAGACCGCGCTGGAAAACGACGTGCATCTGGTGCGTTTCGAGCAGGGCCGTATCGAATTTGAGCCCGGCCCCCATGCCGCGCCGGATTTGGCCCAGACGCTGATTGCCCGGCTCGCGCAATGGACGGGACAGCGCTGGATGGTCAGCCTCTCGCCAACCGGCGGCGCGCCAAGCCTGCGCGATCAAGCGCAGGCGCAGGAGGCCAAAAAGGCCGATTACAGTTCCACCGAGCCTTTGGTGCAAAAACTGCTGGAGCGCTTTCCCGGCGCGAAAATCATTGCCGTGCGCGGCGCTGCCGAGGCGGCAGGCGATGTGCCCGCCCCCCTTTCCGGCGGCGATGAAATCGCCTATGCCGATGATCTCACTCCCTTTTATGATGACTGACTGAGGAGCCGACAATGGCTGACTTTATGGGCATGATGAAGCAGGCCCAGGCAATGCAGGCCAAAATGGCCGACATGCAGGCCGAACTCGAACAGACCAAAATTGAGGGCAAGGCGGGCGGCGATGCCGTGCGCGTCACCCTCTCGGGCAAAGGCCAGATGGTGGCTCTGGCGCTGGATCCCGGCCTGCTGAAGCCGGAAGATCGCGAAATGCTGGAAGATCTCATCATGGCTGCCCATGAAGATGCCCGCCGCCGCACCGAGGCGCTCACGGCCGAGAAAATGCAAGCCGTGACGGCGGGTCTCAAGCTGCCGCCCGGCATGAAACTGCCGTTCTAGGCGCGCAGCCTTGGCAGAGCGTATTGCCGGGCCTGAAATCGAGCGGCTGATCCAGTTGCTGGCACGGCTGCCGGGCCTGGGGCCGCGCTCCGCCCGCCGTGCCGCGCTGCATCTCATCCGCAAACGCGAGGAATTGCTGGCCCCGCTCGCCGATGCCATGGCCCGCGCCCATGAGCATATTCGCGTGTGCAGCACCTGCGGCAATGTCGATACCATCGACCCCTGCACCATTTGCGCCGATCCGCGCCGCGACCCTACCCTTCTGGTGGTGGTTGAAAGCGTCGCCGACCTTTGGGCGCTGGAGCGGGCCAGCGCCATCCGCGCTGCCTACCATGTGCTTGGCGGCACGCTGTCGCCTTTGGATGGCGTCGGGCCGGACCAGCTCAACCTGGCGTCGCTGCCCGCCCGCCTGCATGCTTCGCCGGTGGTAGAGGTGATTATCGCCGTCAATGCCACAGTCGAGGGCCAGACCACGGCGCATTACATCACCGATCTTGTCCGCCATCTGCCGGTGAAAGTCACCAGGCTGGCGCATGGTGTGCCGATGGGCGGCGAACTGGATTATCTCGATGAAGGCACGCTCGCGGCAGCCTTGCGGCTGAGAACAGTCTTTTGACCGGCCGTCTGCGCAGCTTGAGGGTGCGGGCACTGCCCAGGCTCAACGGCCAGCGCCATCGCGGGCTGCTGCTGGCGGGAAGTCTGGCCGTGCCCTGCCAGCTTGGCCGCGGCGGCCTCGCCGCCCAAAAGCGCGAGGGCGATGGCGCAACCCCGCGCGGGCGCTTTGGCCTGTTGGCCGGAATGTTCCGCTCTGACCGCATGGCCCGTTTTGCCACCGGCCTGTCGCTGCGCCCGCTGCGCCGCGATGATGGCTGGTGCGACGACAGCCATGACCGCCGCTATAACCGCCCGCTGCGCCTGCCCTGCAAAGCAGGCCACGAGGCGCTATGGCGCGAGGATGGCGTTTACGACATTGTTCTCATCACCAGCCATAACCAGCGGCCGCGCCGAAGCGGCGGCGGCAGCGCGATATTTGTGCATGTCAGCAGCGCCGGATATGGCCCCACCGCAGGCTGCGTGGCACTGGAACGGCAGGCGTTGCGCCGGTTGCTGCCGCGCCTGGCACCGGGATGTTGGGTGGAGATTGGATGAGACAGCGAGCGTGACGACCAGGGCCACAGGAGGCGACGGTTGCGTGGGTTTTGTGGCGGTTGCGAGCGCAGCGAAGCAATGACGGAAGATTGGGTTTAACGTCAACTATCGGAACGCCGCTGTTGCGCTTCAGTTGTGAGACGCCTCCTCGATATAGACTTTCTTGACCTTGATTTTGTGTTGTGTTGGTCTGTCGTTACAGAGGAATGGGGCCTGCCGTTCAGCCGCGCAAATCCTGCAACTACGGATCGGCGGCGCGGCTTATCCCCAGGCGGGTTCCTGTTTTCTGGCTTGACAAAGACTATAAACACATATTCATTGACACTAATGAATCAAAGTGCGTTGTGCGTTCGTTGCGGCAGCACATTTGGGGGAGATAACGCCGATATACCAGGTTTAGGCTCGGAATCTGCAAAAAAATTCGCGTCCATCGCGCGCAATATTATTGCGCATGGTAGGAATTGCAGGTTGCGGAGAACGGGTCGCTTGATCGCCGGGTAAATCAGGGCGGGTAAATCAGGGATGTGCGCCAACTGCATCGGCCGCCTCAGTTTGGATTGCAAACAACAGCTTAGACTAAGATTCATGGGGATTGGAGACGTAGGCATGAACCGCAAGACATTGCTACTGGCAACATCCATATTGGCCTCGCTTTGGGCAAGTGCGGCCCTGGCCACCGAGGGCGATGGTCTGGCGGGCTTCGGCGCGACCCAGACGGCGCTGAGCGGTTCGGATGTGGCTGACACCACCGATGCGATGTCGCTGGCGCTCAATCCGGCGGGCCTGGTTGATGCCGGCCAGCAGTTCGATTTTGGCCTCTCGTTGTTTTCACCGCAGCGCGGCTACACCACCAATGGCGCGACGGGCTTTGTCGCTCCGGAAGGCGCCACCAGCCGCAATTCGCTGTTTCCCATTCCCAACATCGCCTACAGCCAGCCGATTGATGATACATCCTCCTGGGG
>DAICZI010000068.1:7212-7504 GCA_027311205.1 Beijerinckiaceae bacterium
GGGTGTCGCCGTCTATTGCGTCGGCGGCGGCAATACGCTGTTTGATGCAATCACGGGTGGCCCGTTCTGCGCTGTTCCAGGGGCTGGCATCTACTGCGGCGGCAAAAGCAGTGTCAATTTGAACAAGGTGTTCATGTCGCTGGGCTATGCCAAGCGGTTCGGCAATGTCTCGCTGGGCATTTCACCGATCTTTGCCATTCAGCAATTCAGCGCCGAGGGCTTTGGAGCCTTCGCGGCGGGCGGGGCCTCGGCCTTTCCGGCTGATATGACCAACCGAGGCTTCGACTATAAT
>DAICZI010000069.1 GCA_027311205.1 Beijerinckiaceae bacterium
TCCCGGATCATAGACTCGAGCGGCCAATTCCGCTTGCGCCGTCTGGCGGCGCAATGGATTGGGCTCGCCGAGCCAAAGGTCTTTGGCACCAAACAATGTGCCCACGAGGGCGCAACCGAGGCCAATGGCACCGCCGCCCAGCACCACCATGCGGACCGATGCCAAAGGTGCCGACAGCAGGCGGGTGCCAAGCGCAACTGCGTGCCAACATACGGCAATCGGCTCGGCAAGGGCCGCGTGCTGAAAAGTAAGATGTTCAGGGATGTCCACAAGGTTGCGCATGGGGACACAGACAGTTTCAGCAAAGGCCCCCTGCCGGGGCGGCATCGAAAGGATTTGCCGGGTTGGGGACAGATGGCCGCGACCTTCAACTGCAAACGCGCAGCCAGGATCGATGACGAGCGGGTTGATGGTGACGCGTTGGCCGAGACGCGGTCCCGACGCAATGCGTCCCGCAGCCTCGTGCCCCAGAATCAATGGCGGCGGTCGGCGCGTGTCATGACCATGATAGGCGTGCATGTCCGAACCACAAATGCCCACGGCCTCGACCTTGACCAGCACTTCATCGTCTTTCGGTTCGGTCTGTTCCCAGTCGCCAAAATTCATGGAGAGTGGGGCTGTATAGATCAATGCTTTCATATGATTTCGCTCTGCGTGTTATTTCGCCGTGAAGCCGCCATCGACCATCAGAATCTGTCCGGTGACATAGGCTGAGGCGTCGGAGGCCAGAAAGACCGTGGCACCATAAAGGTCGCTGAGGATGCCGTTGCGACCGATGGCCGTTTGCTGGGCATTTTGCGCGGCGCGTCGAGTATCAGCAAAGACTGCGGCGGTGAGCGGGGTGGGAAAAAAGCCCGGTCCGATGGCATTGCAGGTAACGCCATGAGGAGACCATTCCTGCGCCAGGGCGCGGGTCAGTTGAGCGACGCCACCTTTCGCCGCACCGTAAGGTGCCGAGTTGGCGAAGGCCCGATAGCTTTGCAGGGAAGCAAGATTGATGATGCGGCCCCAATGGCGCGCCGCCATGGCCGGAGCCAGTTTTTGCGCGAGCAAAAATGGTGCACGCAGATGCACCGCCATATGCAGATCAAAGTGCGCAGCCGTGACTTGACCGAACGGCTCGCGAAGGTTCAATCCGGCGGCATTGACGAGAATATCGACTTTCAGCGCGGCTTTTGCCAAAGCGGCGGCGACGATTTCGGCAGCTTCAGCCTCGGCGAGGTCAGCCGCGATCCAATGTGTGCCAATGCCCTCATTCTGGAGCCTGGCAGCGGCTTCCTTCAAGACTTCCGGCCGCCTGGCAACGAGCACGACATCCGCCCCCGCCAAGCCAAGCCCGCGCGCCATCGCCTCGCCGATCCCACTATTGCCGCCGGTCACCAGTGCGGTTTTGCCGGTGAGATCGAAAAGGGATGAAAGTTGGAACATGATCTACACCAATACGGGCGTGCCGAGGTCGGCCTTATGCCCCTTGGCGTATTTATCGAGGCGCGCATCACTGGTGCGTGCGTGGGCCTCCATGCCCTCCAGTCGCGAAATGCGGGCCGACAGGGGTGCGAAAACCTGACACGCCGCGCGGTCCATCTGTTGCCAGGTCAGTGGCTTCAAGAACTTGTGCACCGACAGGCCCGCTGAATAGCGCGCTGCAAATTTTGTGGGCAGGATGTGGTTGGGGCCAGAGACCTTGTCACCAAAGGCCACGTTGGTTTCCTCGCCCAAAAACAGCGAGCCATAATTGGTCAAAGTGGCATGCCACCATTCAAGATCGCGGGCATGCACTTCCAAATGCTCGCTCGCATAGCGATCGGACACGCGTGCCATTTCCTCTCGGGTGTCGCAAAGTACCACTTCGCCATAGTCACGCCACGCAGCCCTGGCCGCGTCACATGCAGTGGGCGGCAGGCTGGCAATCAGTTGCGGCATGAGTCGGATCACTTCCTGGGCAACCTCCCGCGACGATGTGATAAGCCAGGCGGGGCTTTCATGCCCATGTTCGCATTGGCCTACCATGTCTGCTGCCACAATGAGCGGGTCGGCGGTGTCGTCGGCCAGAATCGCGATCTCGGAAGGCCCTGCGAAGACATCAATGCCGACACTACCAAACAGCATGCGCTTGGCCTCGGCGACAAATTTATTGCCTGGCCCAACGATGATATCGGCGGCAGGAGCGCCAAACAGGCCGTGCGCCATCGCCGCAACGGCCTGCACCCCCCCGAGGGTGAGCACCATATCCGCGCCCGCCGCACGCAGGGCATAAAGGACCTGGGGATGGATGCCCTCACCTCGGAAAGGGGCCGAGCAGGCAACAACCGTCTTGACGCCAGCAGCCTTGGCCGTGGCAACAGACATATAGGCCGAAGCAATATGGGCGTAGCGCCCGGTCGGCACATAGCAGCCAGCGACATTGATCGGCACGAGTTTCTGCCCCACCTTCAGACCCGGAGCAATTTCCAGCGAAAAGTCGGAAATGGAATCTCTCTGGGCTTCGGCAAAGAGCCGCACTTGTCGCACGGCAATGTCAATATCGTCGCGCGTTGACTGCGAGACACCGGCCGTACGGCTTTGGATTTCTTCAGGCGTGACGACGATGGGCCCCGACCATTTATCCAGCTTTAATGCATAATCCTTCACAGCGCTTTCGCCACCAGTCGCGATTGTCTGGAGCATTTGGGCAACGACTTCGCGAGCAGAAGCTGTCTCGGTCTCCGCTGTCCTGGTTGCTGCTTTCAAATAAGTGATCGACATGCACGTAATCCAGTTACAAGAGTTCGAGTGGCAGCGGGTCGGCAAATTCCGACCCGCCGCGCTGCGCTATTTTGCGCTGGCGTCATTGGCAAACATGCTCAGCTTTGCGTCGGCAGCGACGCGCTTCATGGAGCTGTCGTCGAGGTAAGTTTTGGGATCGGGATTGGCCTGAATTGTGCCGACTTGTTTGAGGAAGGCACCAATATTACTGAACCATCCGTCAACTTGGGAAGATCCTTTGCTGCGGTCCATCATTTTCAATTGGGCTGCCAGCGGGAACACCGGGCGCAACGCGAATTCCTGATTGATCCCGTTGTCGGAAACATCGACCCCGCCCTGGGCATAAAATGCCTTTGTCATAGCATGCGCCTGCTTCGGGTGGGCCTTCGCCCATGTCCATGCGTGCAAATAGACCGCCAGAAATTTTGCAACCCGACCCGGGTGCTTCTTGGCATAATCGGCGCGCGCAATAAGGGCCCCAGGCACAACAACCCCCGCATCAGCACCGTTGCACAGCACCTTGGCGTGGTCTTTTTCTTCAAGCGTGTAGGTATTGGGTGCCCATACTCCGGCAAAATCGCCGTTGTTGGATGTGAAGGCTGTAATGATCTGTGCCTGGCCGAGGTTGACAACCTGCATGTCATTCACCCCAAGACCAAACTTCTTCAAGCAGGCCCGCGACGCATAATCCACGGTCGAGTTGGTGGTCACCAGCAACCGCTGTCCCTTCAGCAACTTTGGATTGGCCTTCACGGCGGCATATTTGTCGCCACGTACCAGCAGCGCATTGGTCTTAGACTCGTCGTTGGTCAGGCCTATCGTGATAATGCCAAACCGCGCGGCGCCAAGAACTGCCGGTACCGAACCCGTCCCACCGACATCCCAGGATTTTGCCTGCGCTGCCGCAATCTGCGGTGGCCCGGCTGGAAAAGTCGAAAAGCTGGGCATCAGCCCCACATCCTTCCACCAGCCTTTTTTGGTGGCAATATAGAACGGTAATGCCCAGTAATTAACTGGCTGGTAGCTGATATTTATCGCGGTTGCAGCTCGTGACGGCGCTTGGATTCCCATGCACGCGACGATCACCGCGACGGAAACGAGATATTTATGTTGCATCTTTTCCTCCACTCTTGGTTTTATTACTTTCATATCCTGGGAATCCACTTATCACTGCGGCTTTTGGGTGGATTCCTTGTTTCACTTCTCTTCGCGCAGTGACTTCCAGATATTGGAGCGCAGATGCACAAAGGACTCTCGCTCCATGACGTCCTCGATCCGCTCCGATTTGTCCCATTGCTCTGCAAGGCGGACTGCTTTGATATCCACGATGCCTTTTATGCGACCCGGCCTTCGGCTCATGATGGCAACGCGGTCTGCCAGGTAAACCGCTTCCTCGACGCTATGGGTGATAAACAGGACCGTGCGCGGATTCAGACGGGCGAGGCGCACGAGTTCTTCTTGCATCACCACTCTTGTTTGCGCATCAAGCGCACCAAAGGGCTCGTCCATCAGCAGAACTGCGGGGTCGAGCACATAGGCGCGCGCAATCGCCACCCGCTGCTGCATCCCGCCCGAAAGCTGGTGCGGGAAGGCTTCGGCGTGGCTCTCCAGATTCATCAGTTTGAGAGCGCCTTCGACCAACGGCGCGCGTTGCGCGCGGGGCATGTTTTTATTGCGCAGCCCCATTTCGATATTTCCGCGTACCGTTTTCCACGGGAAGAGCGCAAATTGCTGAAATACCACGGCCCGGTCGGGGCCAGGTGCAATAATCACCTTGCCATCAACGCTGATGGTGCCGGCGGAAGGGGCCTCGAAGCCTGCCACCATGCGCAGGCAGGTCGTCTTGCCGCAGCCTGAAGGTCCTACAATGGCGACAAACTCCTTGTCTGCCACGATGAGATTGATGTCCTCAAGGGCTTTCAGAACGCCAGAACCTGCGCCAAAAACCTTGTCGACCTTGTCAAAGCAAATGGACCCCACACGTCACTCCTCAGGCAGGTCGACCAAGCCGTTTTCCAACTGCGCGTTCGGCCAGGCGGAGCAATCGGTCCATGCCGAAGCCGACAAGGCCGATCGACACCATGCCGGCCATCACCGTCGAGGTCTGGAGGTTAGCCTGGCCTTGGACCATCATGTAGCCGATGCCATTCGCCGCGACGATGAGTTCTGCGCCAACCAGCGATTGCCAGCCAAGGCCGGCCGCGACCCTCAGACCAGCAACAATCGAGGGCAAGGATGCAGGCAAGAGCACCTCGGTAATGGTTCGAAAATGCCCTGTGCCGAGCATGCTTGCTGCCTCGGTCAGGCTGGCATTGACAAACCGCGCGCCGCGATGGGCATTGATCAGGCAGGGCGAAAAGGCCCCGGCAAAAATGATCATGATCGGTCCACCATAACCAGTGCCGAACCAGAGGGCGGCAAACGGCACCCAGGCAATGGGGGCAATAAAGCGAAGGCCATCGAATATCGGGCTGAGAATATCATCCAGCCATCGGAACCAGCCCATAAGCAGGCCAAGTGGCACACCGACAAGTGCCGCCAGCAGGAAACCTCCCAAATAGCGATCGATGCTGGCAAGCAGATGTTGTGGTAGCGTTGCGCCAGCAAAACTGTGTGTGAGCAGGAAGGTGAACCGTGTCAGGATTGCGGTGGGCAGGGGCAGAAACGTATGGGGCACAGCCCCGCTCAGCACCACTATTGTCCAAATCGCAAAGAAGGTTACAAGCCCGATGGCCCCATAGGCGATTGTTTCAAGCGGCTGCAGGCGCGGTTCCATGATCAGGCCGTCCTCCAGCCCAGAGCATAGCTTTCAACAAGCCCAAGCAATAGCGTCATGAGCCAGCCGAGCACCCCAACTACAAACATGGCACTCAGGATCATGGCTGGATAAATGTCCTGCTGGGCAACATTGAGCACGAGGCCAATGCCTGCCAGCGCACCAACAAGTTCAGCGGCGACAAGTGTGGTCCAAGCCGCCTGCAGGGAAAGACGCAGCCCGGTGAAAATCGCAGGCAGACTGGCGGGAACGAGGACCTCGCTCATATAGCGCCAATGTGGGGTGCCCAGCATGCGGGCGGCCTCGACGATCGTGGGATCAATGGTGCGCACGCCAGTCGAGGTGTTGATGACACTGGGCACAAAGGCAGCGATGACAATGACCATGATTTTGGCGGCATCGCCCAATCCAAGCCAGAGAATAGCGAGTGGAATCCACGCCAGCGGCGGAATTGGGCGCAGCAGGAGAAACACGGGATTAATGAGCGCCTCGGCTTTCCTGTTCCAGCCCATCAAGAGTCCAACCGATACGCCGAGCGCCGAGGCAAACAGAAATCCTCCCAGAACCAGCTTGAGGCTTTGGGCCACATGAACAACCAGAGTGCTGCCCGCATATCCAGGCCCCGCCAATTGGCGCATGGCGGCCCAAGTGGCGGCGGGGTCAGGAAACCGGCCCGATGAGATCAAGCCCGTTTCTGTTGTAAGCACGAACCAGGCAACACCCAGCGCTGAAAGCGTTGTGACGGCCACGAACGTCCGACGCATACGCGGTCTCATGTCGCCCTGCCCTTCCCAAGTTTCTGCAAACGCTTGCATAAGCTTCCATGTAGAAAATGCTTTGTCAAGGTGTTTATGAAAATCGAAGAAAATGTCGCAACGCGTCCACAATTTTGTATCATATGGGGTGAATTCGCACGACTCATATCAAACAGTTCAAATTTCTCGCAAATGCCTTGCCAAAATTATTGCAAAACTTTGCAGTCATGTTATGGCTCTGAGATGGCCTTTGACAGACGCTCGCGACTCGAAGATGTTGCCCGCGATGCGGGGGTCTCGCTTGCGACCGTGTCGCGCGCGATGACTCGGCCTGATCTCGTGCGGGCTGCGACGCTGGCGCGCGTACGTACTTGCGCTGAGAAACTCGGCTACATTCCCGGTGGCGTGGCGCGAGCGTTAGTTTCTGGCAAAAGCATGACCGTTGGGGCCATCGTGCCGACGCTCGACAGTGCCATTTTTGCGAAAACTCTCCAGGCAATGCAATCAACGCTGAGCCAGGCGGGCTATCTCCTGTTGGTAGCCTCGACAAATTATAACGACGATGCCGAGTTAGAAGCGATACGGGGGTTTTTGGCTCGTGGCGTTGATGGATTGTTTCTGGTAGGGGCCGAGCGGTCGAAACGGGCGTGGGACATGCTCGAAAGCGCGGTTCTACCTGTGACGCTAGGCTGGTGTGCGGATCCGCGCTTTGATGCCGTAACGGTCGACAATTACCACGCTGGTGCTCTGGCTGCGCGTCACCTTCTTGATTTAGGGCATCGACATATTGGCATGATCGCGGGACAGCTTGCGAGTAATGATCGCCAACGCAAGCGTGTTGAAGGTGCGCGTTCCGCGTTGTCTGATTGCGGTGTCAGCCTACCGGAATGGCGTGTCAGCGAGCAGCAGTTGACTTTGGCGGGTGGTCGACAGGGTTGCGCTGTCTTAATGAGCGTGGCGCGCCCGCCGACGGCTATTATTGCTGGTAATGACATTCTCGCTATTGGTTGTATCACGGAATTACAACTTCAGGGTATCAGCGTTCCCCAAGGACTTTCCGTCGTCGGGATCGACAATCTCGAAATGGCAGCCCATGTTACACCACCGATGACAACGATTCATCTGCCAACGGGAAGGATTGGGGAACAAGCGGCCTTAAGTTTATTGCGACGAATGGGTGAACCAGGCACACCGCAAACGATAGATC
>DAICZI010000006.1 GCA_027311205.1 Beijerinckiaceae bacterium
CTCGCATTCCATCGCCCGCAGCGCCTTTTCGACGTGGTGCGTGTTGTGGTCGGATTGGGCAATGTCCTCGCCCTGCACATAGAGCCCCTTGAAGTTGCCGTAGATCGCCTCATCAAACATGTTAGGGATGCGCAAGCCGGGATCAGGCGACAGCGTGACGCCCCAGAGATGATTGAACATGTCACGGGTCGCCTCATCGGAAATGTGGCGATAGCCGGACAATTCATGCGGGAACGAGCCCATGTCGCATGAGCCCTGGACGTTATTCTGGCCGCGCAGCGGGTTGACGCCAACGCCGTCGCGCCCGATGTTGCCGGTTGCCATGGCGAGGTTGGCCATGCCCATCACCATGGTCGAGCCCTGGCTGTGCTCGGTGACGCCAAGACCGTAATAGATCGAGCCATTCTTCGCACCAGCAAACAACCGGGCGGCAGCGCGCACGTCGGCCGCCGGTACGCCAGTGAGACGCTCGGTAGCTTCGGGCGCGTTCTTTTCCAGCGCGATAAAGCGTGCCCAGTTTTCAAAATGCTGAAGGTCGCAGCGCTCGCGCACAAAGGCTTCATCCACCAGCCCTTCAGTCACAACGACATGGGCGATGGCGTTGATCAGCGCAACATTGGTGCCGGGCAGCAGCGGCAGGTGGAAATCCGCCTGCACATGCGCGGTCTTCACCAGATCGATGCGGCGCGGATCGGCAACGATGAGCTTTGCGCCCTGGCGAAGGCGCTTCTTCATGCGGCTGGCAAAGACGGGGTGCGCATCGGTTGGGTTGGCCCCAATCAGCAAAATCACATCGGTCTGGTCAACCGATTTGAAATCCTGCGTGCCGGCTGACGTGCCGAAAGTTTGCGCCAGACCATAGCCGGTGGGCGAATGGCAGACGCGGGCGCAGGTATCGACATTGTTGTTGCCAAACCCGGCACGCACCAGTTTCTGCACCAGAAACGTCTCTTCATTGGTGCAGCGCGATGAGGTGATGCCGCCGACCGCATCACGTCCATAAGTGGCCTGCAGGCGCTTGAACTCGGAGGCTGCATGGTTGATCGCCTCGTCCCACGAGACTTCGCGCCACGGATCGGTGATTTTGGCGCGCACCATCGGCTTGGTCATGCGTTCCTTGTGGGTGGCATAACCCCACGCAAACCGGCCCTTGATGCAGGAATGTCCCTCATTGGCCTTGCCATCCTTGAAGGGCACCATGCGCACCACGGTCGAGCCCTGCATCTCGGCCTTGAAGGAGCAACCAACGCCACAATAGGCGCAGGTGGTTATTTCCGAATGCTCCGGCTGGCCCCTATCGATCACGGTTTTCTCGATCAGCGTTGCGGTCGGGCAAGCCTGCACGCAGGCTCCGCAGGAAACGCATTCCGAACCCATGAAATCAACGCCGCCCGGTGACACATGCGAGCCAAACCCGCGCCCGGCGATGGTCAGCGCGAAGGTGCCCTGCACTTCGGCGCAAGCCCGCACACAGCGCGAGCAGACGATGCATTTGGCCGGGTCAAACGAGAAATAGGGATTGCTCTGGTCTTTTTCGGCCTGCAGATGATTGGCACCGTCATAGCCATAGCGCACGTCGCGCAGGCCCACCGCGCCTGCTTGCGTCTGCAATTCGCAATCGCCATTGGCAGCGCAGGTCAGGCAATCGAGCGGGTGATCGGAGATATAAAGCTCCATCACGCCATTGCGCAGTTTAGCGAGGCGCGGCGTTTGGGTCGAGACCTTCATGCCCGGCTCAACCAGCGTGGTACAGGAGGCAGGCGTGCCCTTGCGCCCTTCAATTTCGACCAGACAAAGGCGGCAGGACCCAAAGGATTCCAGCATGTCGGTGGCGCACAGCCTTGGGATATTCGTGCCGACGTGCATGGCAGCGGCCATGACGGATGTACCTTCGGGCACGGTGACGCTCATGCCGTCAATCTGCAGAGTCACAGTCTTTTCAGCGACGCGAATGGGCGTGCCAAAATCGAGTTCCTTGATCAGGCCCATAACAAGCTTCCTTGATCTATTCGGCGGCCAGCGGCAGCGCTGGTCTGTTGAAATCTTCCGGGAAATGATGGAGCGCGCTCATCACTGGCAGCGGCGTCAGCCCGCCCAGTGCGCAAAGCGAACCATCGGTCATCAGCGAGCAGAGGTCATCCAGCAGCACGCGATTGGCCTCGCGATGGTCGGCCGCGATGATCCGATCAACCACCTCGACGCCGCGCCGGGCACCGATGCGGCATGGTGTGCACTTGCCGCAGCTTTCCTGAGCACAAAACTCAAAGGCAAATCGCGCCTGTTTCGCCATATCGACACTCTCGTCGAAGACGACAATGCCACCATGCCCGAGCATGCCCTTGATGGCAGCGATCGCTTCATAATCCAGCAATGTGTCAAGCTCATGAGCTGGATGATAGGCCCCGAGCGGCCCGCCGATCTGCACGGCGCGCAGCGGCTTGCCCGAATGCGTGCCACCGCCCAGATCTTCGATCAAGGTGCGCAGGCTTACACCAAAGGCGGTTTCAAACAGCCCGCCCCGTTTGATATTGCCCGCCAGTTGCACCGGCAGCGTGCCGCGTGAGCGGCCCATGCCGAAATCCGCATAGGCTTTAGCGCCATGCGCCATGATCCACGGCACGCTCGCCAGCGAGATGACATTATTGATGATCGTCGGCTTGCCGAACAGGCCGGAGATTGCTGGCAAGGGCGGTTTGGCGCGCACCTGGCCACGCTTGCCTTCAAGCGAATCCAGCAGCGAGGTTTCCTCGCCGCAAATATAGGCCCCAGCCCCCAGCCGCGCCTCAAGATGAAATGCCGGGCCTTTGCCCATCACCGACTTGCCGAGAATGCCTGCCGCTTCCGCACGGCGGATGGCTTCCTGGATCACCCCGAACGCATGGGGATATTCCGAGCGGATATAGATGAAGCCCTTGGTCGCGCCCACGGCCAAGCCGGCAATCGCCATACCCTCAATCAGCACGAAGGGATCCCCCTCCATGACCATCCGGTCGGCATAAGTGCCACTGTCGCCCTCGTCGGCGTTGCAGACGATGTATTTCTGGTCGGCTGCAGCACCGAGCGTCGTGCGCCATTTGATGCCAGTCGGGAAGGCCGCGCCGCCGCGCCCGCGCAGACCCGATTGCGTAACCTCTTCGACAACCGCCGCCGGGGCTAATGCCAAGGCCTTGGCAAGGCCCTCAAGCCCACCATGGGCTTTATACTCATCCAGCGACAGCGGGTCGGTCAGCCCGCAGCGCGCGAAGGTAAGGCGCTGCTGGCGGGCAAAGAAAGGAATTTTTTCCGTGAGGCCGTGGCCAAGCCGATGCGCGCCGCCGCTCAGCAGCCCGGCATCATAAAGCCCCGCGATGTCACCCACCCGCACCGGGCCATAGGCGACGCGACCCTGTGTCGTTTCCACCTCGACCAAAGGCTCCAGCCACAACATGCCGCGCGAGCCATTGCGGACAATGGTTACATCAAGCCCGCGCTTTTGCGCTTCGGCTGCCATCGCTTTGGCGACTTTGTCCGCCCCCATCGACAGCGCCGCAGCATCGCACGGCACATAAATTCTGGTGGTCATGAGCGCATCCCCGTGGCATCCAGCACGATCTGATCGAGCCGGTCAGCGTCAAGCCGCCCGATCAACTCATCATCGAGCATGGCTGCAGGTGACAAAGCACAATTGCCAAGGCAATAAACGGTTTCAACGCTCAAGGCCTTGTCCCCGGTGGTTTCCCCTGGCGCGAGCTTGTGGGCTTGGGCGAGATGCGTCACCAGGCTCTCGCAACCCATGGATTGGCAGGCCTCGGCGCGGCAGATTTTCAGCACATGGCGACCCTGCGGCGCGGATTTGAAATCATGATAAAAGCTGATGGTGCCGTGCACATCGGCGCGGGAAATGTTGAGGGCCTCGGCCAGCAACGGCACGTTGCGGGCATCGACATAGCCAAATTCATGTTGCAGTTCGTGCAGGATCGGCAGCAGCGCGCCATCCAGATGCGCGAGTCGCGCAATCACCAGACGGGCTCGCGCCTCGTCGAAATCCGGAACCTTGGACTGCGCCGCATCCATATTGTGTTTCTCCCGCGTGACGCTCGCTTTGCAACCCTTGCAGATAATGGGTCGTGCGGCAGTCAATTGTGTCCGATATGACGCTTCCGGGGCAAAAGGCAATTGGCCTTTGGCCTGATACCGAGCACAAATTATCCCACAAGTTTGCGCCTCAAAGGCGCGCTTGGCAAGCGTGAAACCATGCCAAAGCCGATGGTGCGCCCTGCTGCAAGATTTGCTCCAGGGCGGCGGTGACTGCTGTCATGAATTGCTTATTTTGCGGCAGGTCAGTACCGAAAATCGCCTCGACGCCGACCAGCGCCTGCGCCAGTCGCGCCGCCTCGCGCCCTGCCGCATCGGTGCGGCGGCGCAATTCATCGCGCAATGGATCGCGCACATCAATGGCCTTGCCTTGCCCGTCAATCCCGGTGACATAGGCCATCCATGCCGCAACGCCGAGCGCCAGCGCTGCAATCGGCGCACCTGCCGCCAGCCGGTCGCGGATGGTGCCGAGCAGGCGCTGCGGAAGTTTCTGCGAGCCATCCATGGCAATCTGCCAGGTGCGATGGCGCAGCGCCGGATTGGCAAAGCGCATCTGCAAGGCGCGCCGGTAGCTGGCAAGATCCAGCCCGGCAGCGGCAGGCAAAGTCGGTGAGACTTCGTGCTCCATGAGATGCGCTACAAAGCTCGCCATGTCCGGCCGGGTCATGGCTTCAGCCACGGTTTCGTCGCCGGAGAGATAGCCAAGATAGGCCAGGGACGAGTGCGAGCCATTGAGCAAGCGCAGCTTGGCGAGTTCAAAGGGGGCGACATCGGCGACGAATTCCGCGCCTTCCGCCGCCCAGTCGGGCCGGTCGGCGCGGAATTGATCCTCGATCACCCATTGGCTGAACGGTTCGCTCACCACTGGCCAGGCATCCTCATAGCCGAGCAGGCCGGCAATGCGGGCCCGGTCTTCATCCGTGGTGGCCGGCACAATGCGATCCACCATGGTTGAGGGGCAGGCGACTTCGCCCCTGATGAAGCTGGCAAGATCGCTACCCTGCAATTCAGCCAGATCCTGCAGAACCTGATGCACGGTATGGCCATTGGCGGGGAGATTGTCGCAGCAAAGCACACTGAACGGCCTCAAGCCCGCAGCCCGCCGCGCCCGCAAGGCGGCAAGAATATAGCCCGGCGCGCTGCGCGGCGCATTGGGGTGGGCAAGATCATGAATGACATCGGGATGATCGGCGCGCAGCCGTCCCGACGCCGGATCATGGCAATAGCCCTTTTCGGTCACGGTCAGCGAGACAATGCGGACATCGGGCGCGGCCATCGCCGCGATCAGCGCTGCGGGCGCTTCCGGCGCGACCAAAACCTCGCGCAATGCGCCGATGATGCGCAGCGTCTCGCCTTGGCCATCGCGCAGGCTCAGGGCATAAAGCCCGTCCTGGGGCTGCAGCGCATCGCGGGTGTCAGCCGCCCGCAGACTGGCTCCGGCAATGCCCCAGCGCGGGTCACGGGCCAAAACGCCATCGGTATAGACGGCCTGGTGGGCGCGGTGGAACGCGCCGACGCCCAGATGGACAATGCCGGTTTTGATTTTCGTGCGGTCATAGCGTGGCCACAGCGCGGCCAGAGTGCCCGCTGCGCCGGAGCCAAGGCGAGGAAATGTCATTGCGGGTCTCCGCTGGCAACGGATTTGATTTCATGGCGGGTCAGCAGCGGTACCTGCGCCACCACAAAGGCAAGGGTGATCGGCATGGTGCCCCAGACCTTGAAGGCCACCCAAAACTGCTCGCTCTGCGTGCGCCAGACCACTTCATTCAATGCGGCCAGAAAGAAGAAAAACAGGCCCCAGCGGAAGGTAAGCTTGCGCCACCCCGCCTCGTCAATATGAAAAGCCTGATCGAGAATGGTTGGCAAGATCAGCTTGTTCATCGCCAGCGAGCCGAGCAGCGCGCAGCCAAAGATGATATTGATGATTGTCGGTTTCATCTTGATGAAGGTCGGGTTGTGGAAATACAGCGTCAGCCCGCCAAACAGCACCACTGCAACCGCCGTCACAACCGGCATCAGCGGCCATTTGCGCGTAAGGTAATATGAGGCCAACAGCGCCACGACGACCGAAATCATCAAGACCGCCGTCGCCACGTAAAGCCCGAAGCGGTAATTGCTGAGAAAGAACAAGACCAGCGGCCCCATTTCCAGCACCAGCTTTTGCAAGGGCGGCTGCGCAGGCCTTTGCGCCGTTGAATTGGATTCATTCATCATTCAGTCTCCAGCCCGGCGATGGCACGGGCAAAATCGCGGGCGGTGAACGGCTCAAGGTCATCCATCGTCTCGCCAACGCCAATAAAATGCACCGGCAGGCCGAATCTGGCGGCGATGGCCACCAAAATCCCGCCGCGCGCCGTGCCATCCAGCTTGGTCATCACCAGACCGGTAACGCCTGCCACTTTGCCAAAAATCTCGACTTGGCTCAGCGCATTCTGTCCCACAGTCGCGTCCAGCACCAGCAATACAGCATGAGGTGCACCGGCCTGAGCCTTTTTCATGACACGAATGATTTTTTCAAGCTCGTCCATCAGTTCGGTGCGGTTTTGCAAGCGCCCGGCGGTGTCCATGATCAGGACGTCGGTGCCAGCATCGGCGCTGGCCCTGATCGCCTCGAAAGCAAGACTAGCTGCATCCGACCCTTGCGCCCGTGCAATGACTTCCGAACCGGTGCGCTCGCCCCAGACGCGCAATTGCTCGATGGCCGCCGCCCGGAAAGTGTCGCCCGCCGCCAGCATTACCTTGCGGCCCTCGGCGTGCAATTGCCCGGCGAGCTTGCCAATGGTGGTGGTCTTGCCCGAGCCGTTGACGCCGACAACCAGAATGACAAACGGCTTCTGGTCGGCATCAATCACCAGCGGCCTGGCAACCGGCAGCAGCGCCGCCTCGATCTCGCCCGCCAGAATGGCCCGCACTTCATCGGGTGCGATGGTCTTGTCATAACGACCCTTGCCGACGGCAGCGCTGATACGCTGCGCCATATCGACGCCGAGGTCAGCCCGGATCAGCACGTCCTCCAGGTCCTCCAGCGCGCCTGCATCGAGCTTGCGCTTGGTGACAATGTCGGCAATGCCGCGTGTGATCGCCGAGGATGAGCGCGACAGCCCGCCGCGCAGCCTTTGCCACCACGAGACTTTGGCCCTGGCTACCGGCTCAGCCGGGTTCACAGCGGGCAGATCGGCGACGATGGCGGGCGCATGCGGTAGCGCCGCAACAGCCAATGGCTCGGGGCCTGGCGCTTCGACAAGTGCGGGCTGCTCAACGGCGGCAGGTTCCGCAACGGGCTCAGCATCCGCTGGCGGCGTTACCACCTCCGGCACAAGATCCGGCGTGGCCTCCGGCAAGGCTTCGGGCGCAACTTCCTGCACTTCAAGGGGAGGGGCTGCGGCCCCGGTGGCTGTTCCACGCCCGAAAAGCCTGCGAAACAGGCCGGGTTTTTCGGGCTTGGTGTCATTGCTCATGCGCTTGCCATCTCCCCTGGTGCCAACACGCGCGCCTTGACCGCGCCGGGCTTCGCGCGCAGAACGCCAGCGCCATGACCCCAGATAGCCTGTTCACGAAGATATCGGAAGACCTCACGGCCCGCCTCCTTTATCGTGACGGGCTGATTTTGGTCATCGACAAGCCCGCAGGCCTTGCCGTGCATCGCGGCCCAAAGGGCGGCGACAATCTCGAAGCCCATTTTGGTGTCCTTCGCTTTGGCCTGCCGCGCGACCCGGCGCTGGCGCATCGGCTCGATCGCGATACCTCCGGCTGCCTGGTGCTCGGGCGCCATCGCAAGGCGCTGGCCAAGCTTGGACTATTGTTCAAGCAGGGCAAAATATCCAAGACCTATTTTGCGCTCGTCGAAGGCTCGCCGCAAACCGACAGTGGCAGCATTGATCTGGCTCTGGGGCGGCTGGATGCCACACGCGGCTGGTGGATGCAGGTTGATCCTGCCGGGCAGCCAGCCCAGACCGATTGGCGGGTCTTGGGGCGCCATGACGGCCTCGCCTTGCTGGAACTGAGGCCGCAAACCGGGCGTACCCACCAGTTGCGCGTGCACTGCGCCGCCATGGGCTGGCCGATTCTCGGCGATGCGGTCTATGGCAGCGGGCGCGAGGCCGGCGCGCCAATGATGCACCTGCACGCACGCGAGGTCAGCATCCCGCTTTCCGCCAACAAGCCGGAAATTACAGTCACGGCCCCGCTACCCGCGCACATGCAGGCCCGCGCCGCCGCCTGCGGCTTCAATGATGATTTGCCTTTGATCACGAACTCGTGATCAATGCTGTTCCTTGAAATGCCGCAATACTGCGTAAGCTACACGCAGTGCATCCAATGAGGAGATTTTGCATGAGAACCATTTATGTCGCTTTCACAGCCGCGCTTGCGGTTGCCGCACTCACCACCCTCGCCCCGGCTCAAGCGAAGGTCCTGAGATTCGAGGCCACCCTTTCGGGGAAAAATGCCGTTCCGCCAAATGACTCCAAGGGGATGGGCGACGTCAAGGTTCGCCTCAACACCAAAACCATGATGCTGCACTGGAAGGGCGATTATAGCGGCCTCACCGGCCCTGAAACCATGGCACATTTCCATGGCCCTGCCATGCCCGGCCATGCCGCCCAGCCCATGGTGCCTGCCATGGCCCCCGCCAGCCCCTTCAAAGGCAAAGCCAAAATCACCGCTGACGAAGCCAAAGTCCTGGAAGAAGGCCAGATGTATTATAATGTGCACACCGCCGCTCATAAGGCGGGCGAGATTGCAGGTTGGCTGATGCCCGCCAAATAAGGACTGGCAACAGTTCTTGAGCGCGCCGCATCAAAACCAGACGTTGCCGAGTCCGGCGGCGTGGGTTTTGGTGTGGCGCGCATAAAGTCAGGTCTGCGCCATCACCTGGCGCAGCATGGTTTCGTAGGCGTTCAGAGCCGGTTCGAGCCCGAATTCACGTGCCCGGCCCCGTCGCGCATCGGCCTCAAGGGGTGAGGGCACAAAGTCTCGCAAAGCCTGCGCCAGAGCTTTTTCATCGCCGCAGGGAATGATCGTGCCAAACCGTCCTCCATCGAGGATTTCGCGTGGGCCATCGCAATCCGTGGCGATCACCGGCAGGCCGCACGCCAGCGCTTCCACCAAAACCAGCCCGAAAGATTCATTGGTGGAACTGAGCACAAAACAGGTTGCCCCTGCCATTTCAGCAGCGACTTCCTCGCTGTAGCCGGGCAATTCCACCCTGTCCGCGACGCCCAGCCTCCGAGCTTCGTTAACAAGTGCTCGCCGCTCGTCGCCGTCGCCCAGAATACGCAAGCGCGCGCCTGCGGGAGCACCCGCTGCAAAGGCCCGCACCAGACCCATGAAATTCTTGGACGGCGTCAGCCGCCCGCAGGCCAGAAACAGCGGTGCATCGGCTGTCCGGGCTGGCATTTCCGCTACGGTTTTGGTTGGCAACAGCACCGCCGGATTGTAAATCCGCAACGTACGGGCAACATCCGCGCCCCACTGGTCGCGCACATAGGCCAGCAGTCCGTCCGAGACACAGACGGTGCGTGCCGCAAACCGCGTCAGCCATGGCGTCAGCCGATAGGAAATCTGGCTTAGACGCTGCGGTTCACTGGCGGCATAGCCATGATAGCTGAGCACCGCCTGCTGACGACACCCGACAAGCCAGCAACTCAGGGAAAGCTTCAGATTGCCAACACTGAGCGCCGAGAGGCTGATATCCGGCTTTTCACGCCGCAACAACCGTGCCAGGCCCAAAACTGTCCGCACATGCCCGCCGGTCAAGACGTGATATCTGACTGATTCGTGGAGCGTGCCGCGGTTTTCCGCCCTATCGCGATCAACCACGAACAACACATCATGCCCGCGCTCCGCAAAGCCCGAAGCCAGCAAAGCCCACACCCGCTCCGCGCCGCCACCGGCCAGCGCATGCGTATAAAACAATAAACGTAAAGGCTGTTTCATGAATTTTGCAAAATCTCGAACATCGCATCAGGCTTTTACCATTACCTGTCATGGTTCCGTGCATAAACACGCAACAAAGTGAACAAGGCTCGCGCCATGCGGATCACCATAGCCACCGATGCCGGGCGTGCCCGCGTCTGGCATCATAGTCTTGCCGAGGCACTGGCGGCATGTGGCCATGAGATCAGCTTTGCTGAAGTGCCTGTCGCAGATCAACAGCTTGCCAGGGTTTTGCGTCACCTTGACCTGTTGTTGCGGGCCGAGACGCGGCTCTATCGCGTACCCGGCGACCACGCCTTCGCCCGGTTTACGCCTTCACTTGCAGCCGCCGCGCCACCCGATCTCACCCTCGATCTTTCCAGTGCGGGCACCACCACCAGTCCCGGCATTTTCCCGTTGTTCAATGGCGAACGCGGCGAGCGTGGGCAGTTTGCGACGCTGGTCAATCGTCAATCCCCCGATCTTGCCATCCACACATCAGACGGGGGCGACCTCGACCTTTCCGGCCTTCCGGCCATCGAAAACCGTCAGATTGCCAGCTTTGGCCTCGCGCATCTGGCGATGGCCACCGTTGCCCTTCTGCTCAAGGCGGTGGCGCAGCGCGGCCCGCATGGCAACGCCAAAACAGCAGCCCTGGCGCACGCACCAGCCTCCGCCGTCAAGCCGCTGTTTTTTGGTGCCTCGATGCTTGGTACGAAAATCCTCCATAATCTGGGCAAAGTAGGTCGCCGAACGCCCGCCTGGCACGTCGCATGGCGGCGCACTCATGACGATGCCATACAGAATACAGGGCAGTGGCCGCAGGGTCATTTCACGCCCTTGCCTGATGATGGCTTGCGCTATTTCGCCGATCCGTTCGTGTTTGTGCAGGACGGCGTCCATCATGTGTTTTGCGAAGAATTCCCCTACGACACCGGCATCGGCGTCATCAGCCATTTCACCCTTGATCGGCACAGCCGCGCCAGCCCGGTGCGCCGGGTGCTGGAGCAGCCCTATCACCTCTCCTATCCGCAAGTTTTCGCTTATGAAGGCGCGATTTACATGCTTCCGGAAACCAGCGCGAACCGCGACCTTCAACTCTACCGTGCCCGTAATTTTCCTGATGACTGGGTGTTGGAGAAGGTCTTGATCGAAGACATTGATCTTGCGGACGCTACTTTCATCACGCATGGCGGACGTTGCTGGATTTTTGCAACGCCGAGGCTGCGGCATGGCTCAAGCTGGGATCAACTGGCGTTGTTTCATGCCCCCCATCCTCTGGGACCGTGGACGGCGCACCCGGAAAATCCGGTCATTCTCGACGCTGGCCGCGCCCGACCGGGCGGCCAGATGTGGGTCAAGGATGGCAGGATTCATCGCGTCGCGCAGGATTGTTCCGGTTCCTATGGCGGCAGCCTGCGGCTGCTGCGGGTGGATGAGATCGACGCCACAGGCTTCCGCCAAAGCGAAATCGCCCGGATCGTCCCACCGCCAACGGCAACATGGCGCGGCTTGCATACGCTCAACTGCGCCGGTGACTTTGAGGTGATCGATTATTTCGCGTGAAAATCGTCAACCGCGTGAGGCGATAATCATGGGTTGCGCGATGGGAGGTTTGTCGGCAAGCGTGTAGGCTTGCGACACGCTGGCTACGGCGATCCTGGCCGAGGCCGCATCGCGGGCATGCACCAGCGCCAGGGGCTCACCACGCGCCACCCATTGGCCGGGTTCTTTGAGCGTGCCAAGGCCGACGGCAGGATCTATCGTATCGTTGGCGCGGTGACGCCCACCGCCAAGTTCAACCACAACCAGCCCCAGCGACCGTGTCGCAATGGCGCTGACATAGCCCGCATGCGGCGCTGGAACCGGCACTACCACCGGCGCAACGGGCAGGTAACGATCCGGCCGCTCAACAAAATCAGCAGGCCCGCCCAAAGCCGCGACCATCCGCGAAAAGCGCTCCGCACCTGCACCCGAACGCAGTGCGGCCTCAAGCTTGCCCTGGGCCGCCGCATCGCTGGCCGCCAGCCCGCCGAGGCGCAGCATGCGCGCACCCAGCGCCATGACCACTTGGCTTAAGCGCGCATCCTCCCGCTCGCCCTTGAGCCAGGCCACTGCATGGCTCACTTCAAGGGCATTGCCCGCCACCGGTGCCAGAGGCGCATCCATACGGGTGATCAAGGCGGCGGCGGGCAGGCCGCTGGCCCCGGCGACATCGACAATCGAGGCGGCCAGCGCCTCGGCGCGCTCCAGCGTCGGCATAAACGCGCCATTGCCGCTTTTGACGTCCATCACCAGGCCCTGCAAACCGGCCGCGAGCTTTTTCGACAGGATCGATGCGGTGATCAGCGGGATTGATTCGACCGTCGCGGTGACATCGCGGATGGCATAAAGCCGCTGATCCGCCGGGGCGAGCCGCGCCGTCTGGCCAATGATCGCCGCGCCCGCCTCGCGTACGGTGCGCCGAAACAAAGCAGCATCGGGGCGGGTATTATAACCGGGGATGGAGTCCAGCTTGTCGAGCGTGCCGCCAGTATGGCCAAGACCACGGCCCGAAATCATCGGTACAAAACCACCGCAGGCCGCGACCATAGGCGCGAGCATCAGGCTGACATCATCGCCAACCCTGCCGGTCGAGTGTTTGTCGAGCACCGGGCCGGGCCGATCGAGGCCGGACCAGTCCAGCACCTCGCCCGAATGGGTCATGGCGCGGGTGAGCGCCACCACTTCATCGCGCTCCAGCCCGCGAAAAAACACCGCCATCGCAAAGGCCGCAGCCTGGCCCTCGCTCAGCGAACCATCGGTCAGCGCCGTAATCAGCGCCGTAATGTCATCGGCGGCCAGCACCAGGCCATCGCGTTTGGCGCGGATGATTTCCTGTGCAAGCATATCAATACCCTTCGCCGTTGGCCGCAACAGTGCCCGCAATCTCGGCCAGAAGCACATCAAGCAGGCTGCTGGCCCCGAGCCGGACATGGGCGGCGCTGGTCCAGCCGCGCCCCAAAATCTGGTCAGCCAAATCAATGTAAGTTTGCGCCTGCTCAAGCGTTCGCAACCCGCCCGCAGCCTTGAAACCAACGCGCGCGCCCCGTTCACGAATCGCTTCCAGCATGATTCGGGCGGCTTCAGGCGTCGCGGAAATGGCGGTTTTGCCCGTCGAGGTCTTGATGAAATCAGCACCATTGTCGATGGCGAGCAGCGCGGCGGTTTTGATCAGCGCCGGTTCGCCAAGCTCGCCGGTTTCGAGAATGACCTTCAGCAGTCCGGCCCCGACGCGTTGTCTGGTCGCAGCAACCATCGCCGCAGCCAAAGCGCTGTTGCCTGCCTTCAGCGCTTTCCACGGCAATACAAGGTCAATTTCATCGGCACCTTTCGCCAGCGCCATGGTTGTTGCAGCGAGAACTTCCGGCAAGTCGGCATCGCCAGATGGAAAATTGATCACCGTTGCCACGGCCACCGGTGTCGCCGCCAGGGCGTCCTTGGCGATCTCCACAAACTGCGGCCAGATACAGACCGCTGCCACCGGCCCCGCGGGGGTTAGCGAGCGCGCACAAAGCGCCTGCACCGCTGCATCCGTCGAGGTTTCGGCCAGATCGGTCAGATCAAGCAGCGCCAGCGTCCGTCTGGCTGCGTCCTGGCGGACGCTCATTACGTCGGCCTCGTCGGGGCGCCCCAGGCGTCTTCCCTGGTGCGCAAAAATGCCCGCACCAACCGCTTCAGGCCCACCGAGCCTTTCAGCGCCATGTCCTTGGTGTCACCATGGGTAGGGTGCCCACCCATGACGCCTGTGGCGAAATTAGTGATCATTGACAAAGCCGCAACGCGCAAGCCCAGCCGCCGCGCAATAATCACCTCGGGCACGGTGGACATGCCGACGACATCAGCCCCCAGTGTGCGCGCCATGCGGATTTCGGCAGCCGTCTCGAACGATGGCCCGCTGAACCACATATACACTGCCTCGCTCAAAGCCGTGCCGGTTGCGGCTCCCGCGTGTTTGAACCGACGAATCAGGCGCGGATCATAAGCATCGACCAGCGAGACAAAGCCGTGATCACCGCCGGTGCCGAGCAGCGGGTTCTGGCCATTGAAATTGATGTGGTCAGTGATCAGCGCCAGCGTGCCGGGCGCAATATCAGCGCGGCAGGAGCCCGCCGAATTGGTCAGCACCACGCATTGCGCGCCGAGCTTTTGCAAGGTTTCAAGCGGCGTGAACATCGTCGCCGGATCGCCGCTTTCATAGTAAGGCGAGCGGCCCTGCAGATAGGCGACGCGGGTGCCTTCCTGCGTGCCGATCACCATGCGCCCGGCATGGCCGGAAATGGTTCCGGCAGGAAAGCCTGGAAGATCGGCATAGGGGATGATCAGCGCATCGTCCAGTGCTTCGGCCAGACTCCCCAACCCGGTGCCGAGCACCATGGCAATATCAATTTCGCCCGTCAGGCCGCGGTCACGGATGATCTCGACGCAGGATTCGGCTTGGTTGATCGAGATCATGGCCCGCGATGCTCCCTGGTCAGATTATCTGGCCCAAATGAATCTGGAAGCAGTTCATCCAGCGTGAATGTCTTTAGGTGGGTCCGATCATCGACGCCATAGACGAGCGTCGTTGCATCGCCAAATTCCCTGATGCGCTGACGGCAGGCGCCGCACGGGGTGACCAGGCTGTCGCCCGCCACCGCAAGGGCGCGAATGTGACGACCGCCGCCAGCGATCATCGCGGCAATGGCCCCGGCCTCGGCGCAGGTGCCGACCGGATAGGCGGCATTCTCGACATTGCAGCCGCTATGCAGCCTGGCGTTTTCGTCCAGGACAGCCGCCCCCACGCTAAAGTGAGAATAGGGGGCGTAAGCTTGTCGGCGTACGGACCGCGCGGCGCTGAACAGGGCCTCCAAATCGCTCATGCGCGCTCCTTGAAATACGGAATACCGGAAGCTTTGGGTGCGATGGCGGCACCGATGAAACCTGAAAGCAGGATCACCGTTGCCAGATAGGGCAGCGCCTGCACGGCCTGCACCGGCACTTTGCCGAGGCCAGGAATAACCAGGCCCTGCAACCTGTCGGCGATAGCATTGAGCAGGCCGAAAACCAGACAGGTTGCGAGCGCAGGCCAGGGCCGCCATTTGGAGAATACCAGCGCCGCCAGCGCGATAAAGCCGGTACCTGCTGTCATATCACGCAGAAAGCCCGCATTGGCCGCAACCGAAAGATAGGTGCCGCCAAGCCCGCAATAAAGCCCGCACAAAGCGACGCCGGCATAGCGCAGCCCGCGCACCGAAATCCCGGCGCTATCGACCGCAGCGGGGTTTTCGCCGACGGCGCGCAAGCGCAGCCCAAAGCGCGTGGCCTTCAGCACCCAGGCGGTGAGCGGCACAAGCGCCAGCGCGACATAGACCGGCAAGGCATGGCCTGAAATCACCTGCGCATAAAAAGGGCCGAACCACGGCACATGCGCCAGCGCATCACTTCCCGGCAGATGCAGCCCGCGAAACCGCGCCGCACCCGACAAAGGCGGGGTGCGCCCGCCATGGTGATACCAGGCATTGCCTACCAGCGCCGTGAGGCCGGAGGCGACCATATTCAGCGCCGCGCCCGAGACAATCTGGTTGCCATGGCGATCAATCGCGGCATAGCCATGCGCCAGGGCCAGCGCCAGCGATGCCAGGATGCCGGCCGCGAGGCCCACATAGGCGCTGCCGCTGGCACTGGCGGCGACCGCCGCCGCAAAAGCCGCGACCAGCAGCTTGCCTTCAAGGGCGATATCGACAATGCCAGAGCGCTCTGACCACAGTCCCGCAAGGCAGGCGCAGAGCAGCGGCGTCGCATAATCCAGCGCCGCGCTGAGGCCAGAGGTGACGATGGCACCGTTCATGCGGGCGTCTCCGCCGGGGCGCGGCCTGCCAGCAGCGCCCGGATATG
>DAICZI010000070.1 GCA_027311205.1 Beijerinckiaceae bacterium
AGATAACGCCACAAATACTGCCAAGGCCATTGTCTGGTGGGCTGGCGGGGTTCCCGCAGGGACTGTCGATGGCCTCTACATGCCTGTCGGCTTGGCCATCAACCCAAGCAACAATGCGGCGGGTCAAGGCATGTCGTTTTGCGAGATGAATACCTCAGGCTGGATCGAAGCCAGTGCCGAACTTTAGGAGCCCCCATGACCTACACCCTGCATATGGCCGGTGTCCCCGGCGTTGTCCGTGACGCCGACGGCGCGGGTATCCCCGATGATCCGGGCAATCGCGATTGGCAGGCCTATCAAAGCTGGCTGAAGGCGGGGCATCAGCCTCATCCCGCACCTGTTGCTGCCCCGATGGTGGTTCACAGCGTGACCCGTCGGCAATTTTTTCAGGCAGCAGCCCAAAGCGGGCTTGTCACCCAAGGCGAGGCGCTGGGGCTTCTGGCCACAGGAACCATGCCGGAAAAGTTGGAAAAGGCGGTGCAGTTGCTGCCTGCAGCCGATCAATACCCGGCACGCATGATGATCACTGGCGAACCATCCTTCGCCCGCAACAACGCCCTTCTGGTGCATCTCGGCACGGCATTGGGTCTGACCGCCCAGCAGTTCGACGCCCTGTTTCAGGCGGCAGCGAGCGCATGAGCGTTGATGCGCCCTGAACCCAACGCCTTCATCACAGGTGCCCCATGATTTATTCACAAGCCCGCCGGCGGATCAGATCCGGCGATGTTCTGGCATGGCGCGGCCAAGGCCGGATCTCCGATTTTATCCGCCGCGTCACCGGCGGCGATTATTCGCATGTCGCGCTGGCCTGGTGGTGCCGCGATCATCTCTATGTGATCCAGTCACAAGGCGGTGACGAGACCGGGATTTTCCGGCTGTCGAAGCGGGTACGCGAGGGCGACATTGATTGGCTGACCACGGGCATCACCTGGACACCCGCGCTTGAAGCCCATGCGCTCGACCTGCTCGACAAGGATTATTCCTACCTTGCATGTGCGGCTGTCGGGCTCGGTTTGACGCCACCCAGGGGCGGGCAGGTTTGCTCGCTCCTCTGCGCTGACGTGCTCGACCATGCCGGTTTGAAACTGGCACGCCGGGGCATGACGCCGGAAGCCCTGGTGCAAGACCTGCTGGCGCTCGGCCATGAGCGCGTGACACTTCTGCCCGCATAATTCTGACGTGGAGCACAGGGCGAACCACGACCGCCGGTGCTGCCGCGTGATGCCCATCCATTTCTCAATTATCAACAGGGAGATCGCCGCCATGCGCGCCAATTTCGATGCCGCCCTTGCTTTGACTCTGCGCTGGGAGGGTGGTTACAGCGACAATCCCGCTGATCCGGGTGGTGCCACGAATTTTGGCGTGACGCGCGCGACTTTGGCGCATGCACGCGGGCGAGCGGTGTCCAAAGCTGAAGTGAGGGCACTGACCAAAGCCGAAGCGGCGGCAATTTACCGACAGCTTTACTGGGATAAAATCGTCGGTGACAGTCTGCCCAGCGGGCTGGATGGCGCGGTGTTTGATTGCGCCGTCAATTCCGGGCCCGCGCGGGCTTTGGCCTATTTGCGGCAAGTGGTCGGCGTTGCTCCCGGCTTGCGTGCGCAAGAGCGCCTTGTCGCGGCACTTGCCGCGCTGCCTGCCGACGAAATTATCCGACGCTACACAAAGGCACGGCTGGCCTTTCTTGAGCGCTTGAAAGCCTTTCGCATTTTCGGGCGCGGCTGGAAGGCGCGGGTGCTGGCGGTGGAAGCCGCCGCGCTGAGCCTGGCCGCCCCATCCTCTGCCGTCGCTTTGGGCGGCGGTGTCACCGGGGTGCCAGTGCACCCGCAACAACAAGGAGTTATCATGGAAACAGCTGGAAAAAACATGGGCGAGACCAAGCCGTTCTATGCTTCGCAAACGGTGTGGTCGGCGCTGGCGGTCATCGGCTCGTCCGCCTGCGGCGGCGTGCTTGCGTGGCGCACCGGCAACATCGGGGCTTTTGGATCAGCGTTGACGGCGCTGCTCGGTGGCATCAATGCCATTGTCGGGCGTTATCGCGCTGTCGCCAAAATTGGCTGAAAGCCCCCGCGCTGAGGCCAAGCGCCCCAAAATTCGGGCGCACTTGCGACCTTGGCCGGATTTGCTATTTTCCGCCAACCGGTGATCTCGCGGCCAGCTTTGGTCGCGCGATTACGTTTTTGCCCGAGCGCACTCATTCATGGCCGGTTCAGACGGCTTGTAGCAGACAATGTCCGATGAAAATTTTCAGAATGCCAAAGTCTTGGAATGTTGCTGCGATGATTGCGCCATTGTTGTTTTTTGCGTCACTGGGCAATGCCGCAGGGCTGAAGCCAAAACCTGTGACCCAATGCCTCTCGGTAAGCGAGGCGCGTGTGGCGATCCGCACGCACAGACTGGCGCGATCATTCCCGATCATGCGGCATGTGGCCGCGCATTATCGCAGCGAGGCGCTGGGCGGCAAGCTCTGCCAAAAGGGCGACCGCTTCTTCTATGTCATCACGCTCTTGCGCCATGATGGCCATGTGTTGCACGTCATTGCCGATGCCCATGACGGTGATTTTGACAAAGGTGCCGACAAGGACAATGAAATACACGTACGCATCAAAAAATAGGGCGGAAGGTGCTGACCATGCGGTTATTGGTAGTTGAAGATGACCGCGATTTGAATCGGCAGTTGGTCACCGCGCTGGAACAGGCCGGCTACGCAGTTGATAAGGCGTTCGACGGCGAGGAAGGGTTTTTTCTCGGCGAGACCGAGCCCTATGACGCGGTGGTGCTTGATTTGGGCTTGCCGGGCCGCGACGGAATTTCGGTTTTAAGCGAATGGCGCAAGATCGGGCGCAAGATGCCGGTGCTGATTCTGACAGCACGCGATCGCTGGAGCGACAAGGTGCGCGGATTCGATTCCGGCGCGGATGATTATGTCGCCAAGCCCTTCCACATGGAAGAAATTCTGGCGCGGTTGCGCGCGCTGGTGCGCCGTTCCGCTGGTCTGGCGTCCAGCGAACTCGCCTGCGGCCCCGTTCGTCTTGATACCAAGGCCGGGCGCGTGCTGGTCGAGGGCAACCCGATCAAGCTGACCTCACACGAATTCCGGCTTCTGTCCTATTTGATGCACCATACCGGGCGGGTGATTTCACGCACCGAATTGGTCGAGCATTTATACGATCAGGATTTCGATCGCGATTCCAACACGATCGAGGTCTTTGTCGGCAGATTGCGCAAGAAGCTGGGTGTCGACGTCATCCAAACCATTCGTGGCCTTGGTTATCTGGTGGTTGAGCCCGGCTCCAATCCGTCTGGCAGCTGAATGATTCGTTGGCCAAAGCTCTGGGCCCCGCATCGCGGTTCCATCGCGTTCCGGTTGTTCGTTTCCTCGACATTCTGGAGTCTGGTGATCCTGCTTGGCGCAGGCATTGCCTTGTCGGCGCTCTACCGGCACACCGCCGAGGCTGATTTCGATAACCGCCTTGATGTTTACATGCATGCGCTGATCGCCGATGTGGCGACGGCCGATGATCCGGCAACCGTCATGCCGACGCATCTGGGCGAGCCCCTGTTCGAGATTTCCCTCTCGGGCTGGTATTGGCAGATCACGCGACTGGACGGCGCAGACAAGGCCATACGCACGTCGCGCTCGCTGTTTACCAGCCATTTGCCGCGCCTTGCCGATGAGGGTCTTCCCTCAGGTGAGGGCGGCGCACGGCAGGGCTATGTCATCGGCCCGGATGCACGGGTGCTGCGTCAGGTTGAACGGGTGATCGATGTGGGGGCTGAGGGCAACTATCTCGTGCAGGTGGCGGCCACCACGGGCGACATGGAAGCTAATATCGATAAATTCCAACTGGCCTTGGCCGCGACGTTTCTGGCTTTGGCCCTGGCGCTGATCGGCACCAGCGCTTTGCAGGTGCATTATGGGCTTGAGCCGCTGCGCCGCCTGCAGGAAGGCGTGGGCGATATCAGGCGCGGCGGGCGCGAGCATATTGAGGGCACCTTCCCGGCAGATATTGCGCCACTGGCCGCCGAGCTCAACCTGCTGATCGACGCCAACCGCGCCATAGTCGAGCGCGCCCGCACGCAGGTTGGCAATCTTGCCCATGCGCTGAAAACGCCGCTCAGCATCATTGCCAACGAAAGCGATGCCGACCCGGCGCAGTTCTCGGCCAAGGTGCGCGAACAAGCGCATCTCATGCGCGACCAGGTGAGTTTTTATCTCGACCGTGCCCGCATGGCAGCGCGCGCTGGTGCCTTTGGCCGGTCGACCGACGTCCTGCCGGTGCTTGAATCCTTGTTGCGAACCTTTGGCAAAATCTATCCCGAACGAAGCGTGCATCTGGCCAATCCATCCGGGCTCGCGCCCAAATTTGCCGGCGAGCAGCAAGACCTTGAAGAAATGTTCGGCAACCTCATCGACAATGCCTGCAAATGGGCTGCCGGGACGGTGGTGATCACATTGTCAGAATCGCGTGATGCGGCGGCGCGCAACTTGATCCGGGTGGACATTGACGATGATGGCCCCGGCCTGCCGGAGGCCTTGCGAACGGCAGCGCTGGCCCGCGGACGCCGGTTGGATGAAACCAAGCCCGGCTCGGGCCTCGGGTTGTCGATTGTCGTGGAACTGGCCGAACTTTATCATGGCACGCTATCGCTGGCGACCAGCCCGCAAAAAGGACTGCGCGCCAGCCTGAGCCTGCCGGGGATTGAGTGACGGATGAATGCGGCACAGCCCCGACCAGCGCCATTGCCTAGGATTCATGAGTCATGGAAGCCAGTTGCAAGCGACTTGCCAATCCGGCAGAATATGGTGCTTGCAAGTGTTCGGTCCGGGCCAGGGGTGCGTTATGAAGCGGAAAGTCATTGTCACAGGGCTCCTGCCCTTGTTGGTCGCCGGGTGTCAGTCGGTTGCGCCTCACCCTGTCGTGCCGGTGGCGGCACCCGTCATGCCGATGGCCGCGGCCAAACCCGTCGGGCCACCGCCCGTGCAAGGCGTGCTTGCTGGCTCGCTCGGAGCGGACCTCAGTTCCAAAGACCGCCGGGTGGCGTTCAACAGCCTGCTGGCAGCGCTGAATTCCGGCAAGAGGCAGAGTTGGCGCGGCACCGGCACGGTATTTGGTTATGCAACACCGCAGCCAGGTTCAAGCGTAGCGGCATTGGCTGATTTCGCTTGCAGCACCTATGAGATGCACGTTTTCGTCAATGGTCGGGGCCGCACCGGCAGCGGCAAGGCGTGCAAAGGCGCCGATGGCACCTGGACTTTCACAAACAGCTAGTGGTTTTCGTCCATGGTTTCCGGAGCTTGTCGGCATGCGACAAGGAGGCGATTGGTTTTCGTCGCAATAACGGATATTAGGGCGCGATGATTTGGTCTGTTTTCATCCTGATGACGGCGGGCGCGCTGTTTGGCGTGCTATGGCCGTTTAGCCGCCGGGCTGCTGATGACCCCGCCCAAGGGTTGGCGGGCAATTTTTATCAAGCGCAGGTCGCCGCCATCGAGCGGGATCGGCAGGCCGCCCTGATCAGCGACGAAGACGCGCGCCTCGCCAGGACGGAGGCCGGACGGCGCGCCTTGGCCGATGCTCATGCAGAGGAAGGCGCCAAGCCCAGCGTTGATCGTTTGCGCAAGGTCACAATCGTTGCGCTCATGGTGATGGTGCCCGCGTTGGCTTTTGGCCTTTACGCCAGGATCGGCTCGCCCTCCATGCCGGATCAGCCGCTGGCGGCGCGGCTGGCGGCGCAGGGTGCCAACATTGATGCCAACATCATGATTGCCAAAGTTGAGGCGCATCTCAAAAAGCATCCCGATGATGTGAAAGGGTTCGAACTCATTGCGCCTGTCTATCTCCGACTCGAAAGATTTCATCATGCGGCGGAGGCCTTCCGCCAAATTCTGCACCTGACGGGGGAAACCGCTGAGGGCCGGGCCGATTATGCGGAGGCTTTGGTGGCCGAAGCGCAGGGCGCGGTGACCCCACAGGCCATGGATTCGTTTCAAAAGGCACTGAAACTGGATCCCGCCAATGCCAAGGCCCGGTTTTATCAAGGCCTCGCGGCAGAGCAGGGCGGCGACAAGGCCCGTGCGCTAACGATTTGGCAAAGCCTCGTTGCCAGTGCACCCGAAGGCGCGGACTGGCTGGGCCTGGTCAAGGCCCATATCGCGCAACTATCGGCCACGCCGCCTGCTGGCCCCCAGGGGCCGTTGGCCGATGCCGTCCGGGCCATGCCGGCAAACGCCCAATTGGGCATGATTCGTGGTATGGTCGCCAAATTGTCGAGCCGTCTGGAAGCCAAGGGCGATGACCCTGCGGGCTGGCAGCAACTCATCCGCTCGCTCGTGGTCTTGAAAGAAAATACGCAGGCAGCATCCGCCTATGCGCGGGCGCGACAAGCTCTGGTTGGCAATCAGGATGGATTGCGCCAGGTCGACGCGATGGCGCAGCAATTGGGATTGAAAGCACCATGACCCGCAAGCAACGCCGCCTCACCATGATTTTTGCTGCGATGGCCGTGCTGGGCTCAGCCAGCGGTTTGGCGCTCTATGCTCTGCGCGGCAATATCGAATTGTTCCTGACGCCAAGCGAACTGGCAAAGGATCATGTCGAACCCGGAACCCGGTTGCGCATTGGCGGGCTGGTGGAAAAAGGCTCGCTCAAGCGCGAGGCCGGAAACAGGATCAGCTTTGCCGTCACTGACAACATACGCGACGTGAAGGTTACCTATGTTGGGCTGTTGCCGGATTTATTTCGCGAAGGTCAGGGCATTATCGCGGAAGGTGTGCTTAAGTCACAAGACGTTTTTGTCGCTGATCAGGTTCTCGCCAAGCATGATGAGCGCTATGTGCCCAAAAGCGTTGAGGAAGATTTGAAGAAACAGGGTCTGTGGCGAGATCAGGCGGCGTTGAACTGACATTCGAGGCGATGCCGGAAGCCAGGTGAGGTTAGGTTGCGATGATCATTGAAGCCGGCCATTTTGCCCTCGTGCTCGCGCTGGTGCTGGCGATAGCGCAGACCATTGTGCCGCTGGTCGGCACCCTGGGGCGCGACCGCCGTTTGGCCGAAACCGCGCCCTCCATGGCCGTCAGCCAGTTCATCTTCGTGGCCTTTGCCTTTGGCGCACTGGCCTATGCCCATGTTGTTTCGGATTTTTCAGTCCAGAATGTCTATGAAAACTCCTATTCAAAAATGCCGCTGATTTATAAAATCACCGGTGTCTGGGGCAATCACGAAGGCTCCATGCTGCTGTGGGTCTTGATCCTGGCGACCTTCGGGGCGGCGGTGGCGCTGTTTTCGCGCCATTTGCCGCGCGATTTGCGCGCCAATGTCCTCGCCATGCAGGGCCTGCTGGGTGCGGTCTTTCTGTTGTTCATCCTCCTGACTTCAAACCCGTTTCTTCGGCTTTATCCGGCCCCGGCGGAGGGCCAGGAGCTCAATCCGATCTTGCAGGACCTTGGCCTCGCCATTCATCACCCCTTGCTTTAT
>DAICZI010000071.1 GCA_027311205.1 Beijerinckiaceae bacterium
GTTCCAGGACATGGCGGGCCTTTCAGGATTGCAGTCCATCAAGCCATTACATGTGCGTGTGCTAATGGCGCAAGGCGGCAAGGATGAAACAGTGCCCGTCGAGTCTGCACGCAGAGCCTGTTCAATTCTGGCCAAAACCAGGAATGATGTAAGTTATTTCTTTGAGCCGGAAGGTAATCACGGAATGCAAACCCCAGACGGACAATCCGGCTATCGCTTTTTTCGCGCCTTTCGTCATTGGAGCAAGGGTGAGCCCGATACCCATTTGTCCAAAACCTGTCCCTTCTAAGCCCGGCCCACGCCGGAGCACATCAGGGAATTGCTTGAGCGTCAGGCCAACATGGGTGGCAATGGCCTCGATGCTCGTGCCCTAGTTGTAGCGGATGCCCCGACGTGCTTCGTGGAGGGCGCGGGAAAAATCTCGCGCGAAATCGGCGCGTTGTGCCGGGCCGAGATCGCCCGCGACCTGAACTTCGCGCCCACGCGAGGCAAAGGCCAGCCGCAGGATACCATATTCCTCGTGTTCCACGCGCGTCAGGCGCACCCATGCGGGGTTGAACTGCCAGGCGCGGCGCTTGCCCTTGGCCGAAACCTTGACAAAATCCAGCGCCAGCGGTGTTAGACGCACATCCTCATAAGACCGCGCCGCCAAAAAATTTGCGCGAAACGCAAGATAGACCAGGAGCACGTCCAGGCCCATGAAGCCGATCACTGGCCAGGCACCCATCAGCCAGAAAGGCAGGGTCGCGAAGGCCCCAGCGGCCGCTACAAACCACATCAGCCGGTGAAACTGCCGCGCATTCAGCGAGCGATGAGGGCGCAGCCGCGCCTCATAAAGCGGCTTTGCGACCAGGACTTCGTTCAAGGCATACCGTCCACATCAAACCCAATATTCCGATCACATCAATGTGCCGCCTTTTAGCGGCAGGATCAAGACGGAACCGGCAAAAATCAGTGCTGACAATTGCCAGCAAATTGCCGTGCCCAGCGCATCATGTCCTTGACGCCGCCGCCACGACGCGACCACAATCGGTCCAAGCATTCCGCCGACAGGCTCGACGCCAAAGATGCCAAACGCCGGGCGCTCCGGCGATTGCCAGACCAACAGTTCCTATCTATACCATAGGTAAAACAGCAAACCGGGAGTGAGACGCTATGCAAGGACTGATGCAGGAATGGCCGCTGCTGCTCCACAAGATCATTGATCACGCTGCCCGTCAGCACTGCGCGCGTGAAGTGGTGACGCGCTCGGTTGAGGGGCCGATCACCCGCACCACTTATGGCGCCATCCGCCAGCGCACGCTGCGCGTCGCCAAAATGCTGATCAAGGACGGCATCAAGCTCGGCGACCGGGTGGCGACGCTGGCCTGGAACACCGACAAGCATCTGGAAGTCTGGTATGGCATCAGCGGCATGGGGGCCGTGTGCCACACCATCAACCCGCGCCTGTTTCCCGAGCAGATCGCCTGGATCGTCAACCATGCCGAAGACCGGCTCATATTTGTCGATCTCACCTTTGTGCCGCTGATGGAAAAGCTTGCGCCGCTGTTGCCCACCGTCGAGCGCTATGTGGTGCTGACCGATGCCGCGCACATGCCGCAAACCAGCCTCCGCAAGGCCATTGCCTATGAGGAATGGCTGAAGGAGACCGACGAGGATTATGTCTGGCCGGACTTTGACGAGCGCACGGCGGCCGGTCTCTGCAACACCTCCGGCACCACAGGCAACCCCAAAGGCGTGCTCTATTCACACCGGTCCAACATTTTGCACGCCATGACCGCGACCTCCAGCGATGGCCTGATGATCGACCTGCATGACACGGTGCTGCCCGTTGTGCCGCTGTTTCACGCCAATGCCTGGGGGCTGGCTCACGCTGCGCCGATGCGCGGGGCCAAGCTGGTGATGCCAGGCCCCAAGCTTGATGGCGCGTCGGTTTATGAACTGTTCGAATCGGAAAAAGTCACGATGACGGCGGGCGTCCCCACCGTATGGATGATGCTGCTTGACCATTTGCGCCGCAACAAGCTGAAATTCTCGACGCTGAAACGGCTGGGCGTCGGCGGCTCGGCTTTCCCCGAGGCGCTGATCCGCGAGTTTGAGGAAGTCTATGACATTGATGTGCGCCATGCCTGGGGCATGACCGAGATGAGCCCGGTGGGTTCCACCGGCACCATCAAGAGCACGCTCGGCGACCTGACCCATGATCAGATCATGGCACTGAAAGCCAAGCAGGGCTGGGCGCTGTTTGGCATCGAGATGAAAATCACCGATGACGAAGGCAAGCAAAAGCCGTGGGACGGCCACGCCTTCGGACGGCTCAAGGTCAAGGGCTTTGCCGTGGCCTCGGCCTATTACAAGGGCGATGGCGGCAATATCCTTGATGATCAAGGGTTTTTCGACACCGGCGATGTCGCCACCATTGATCCCAACGGCTATATGCAAATCACCGACCGCGCCAAGGATGTCATCAAATCCGGCGGCGAGTGGATTTCCTCGGTCGATCTCGAAAACATCGCCATCGGCCATCCCGATGTAGCCGAAGCTGCGGTCATCGGCATCGCCCACCCAAAATGGGACGAGCGTCCGCTGCTGATTGTCGTGCCCAAGGAAGGCAAAACCCCGCAGCGCGACGACGTGATCAATTACCTTCGCACCCGCACCGCAAAATTCTGGGTGCCCGACGACATGCAACTCATACCCGAAATCCCTCACACGGCCACCGGCAAGATCAACAAGCTGAAACTGCGCGAGATTTTCAAGGATTACAAGCTGCCGACGGCGTGAACCCGTTCTCCCCTTGCGGGATTTGGGCTCTATCGCCTCACCGCAGGTCTGGCGGTGTTGCCTCTTCTACCAGCGTATCAAGCGCCGCGTCGAGCGCCAGCACTTCCTGCGCCTGCGAACCGAGGCGGCGCAGCGAGACCTGACGGGTTTCGGCTTCCTTTTTGCCAACCACAATCAGCACCGGCACTTTGGCCAGCGAATGTTCGCGTACTTTCAGGTTGATTTTCTCGTTGCGCAGATCAAGCTCCACCCGGAGGCCGCGCTTTTTCGCCAGTTTCACCAGCGCGCGGGCGTAATCATCGGCGTCTTGCGTGATGGTGCAGATGACGGCCTGCAAGTGGGCCAGCCATAGCGGCAGGTGTCCGGCATAATTCTCGATCAGAATCCCGATAAACCGCTCCATCGAGCCGCAAATCGCCCGATGCACCATGACCGGCGTGGTTTTTTCGCTGTTACTGGCGATATAGACGGCACCAAAGCGCTCCGGCAGGTTGAAATCAACCTGCGTCGTGCCGCATTGCCAGTCGCGGCCAATGGCATCACGCAGCACATATTCAAATTTCGGGCCGTAAAACGCGCCCTCGCCGGGGTTGAGCGCGGTTTCGACCACGTTGCCAAAGCGGGCTTTGATTTCGTCCAGCACGCGGCCCATCACCGCCTCGGCATGATCCCACATCGCGTCGGTGCCCACGCGCTTGTCGGGGCGGGTGGACAGCTTGACGACGATTTTATCAAAGCCGAAATGGCCGTAGACCGAGAGGATCAAATCATTGATCTTCATGCATTCTTCGGCGAGCTGATCCTCAGTGCAGAAAATATGGGCGTCATCCTGCGTGAAGGCGCGCACGCGCATCACCCCGTGCATCGCGCCGGAGGGCTCGTAGCGGTGGACGATGCCGAACTCGGCCATGCGCATCGGCAACTCGCGGTAGGAGCGCAGCCCGTGCTTGAAAATCTGCACATGGCCGGGGCAGTTCATCGGTTTCAGCGCGAAGACGCGCTGGTCGGCTTCGGGATCATCTGGCCGCATGAAGGCGCTTGCCGATTTCACCGCAAACATATTGTCGGCATACCAGCCCCAATGACCGGAGGTCTCCCAGAGCGATTTATCCATCACCTGCGGGGCGTTGACCTCGACATAATCATCGGCAAGGCGGCGGCGCATATAGGCCACCAGGGTCTGGAACAGCGTCCAGCCCTTGGGGTGCCAGAAAATCGCGCCCGGCGCTTCTTCCTGAAAATGGAACAAATCCATTTCGCGCCCGAGGCGGCGATGGTCGCGGCGCTCGGCCTCCTCCAGCATGTGCACGTAGGCGTCGAGGTCTTCCTGTTTGGCAAAGGCGGTGGCGTAAATGCGCGACAGCATCGGCTTGCTGGAATCGCCGCGCCAATAGGCACCCGCCACTTTCATCAGCTTGAAGGCCTGGCCAATCTTGCCGGTGGAGGTCATGTGCGGGCCACGGCAGAGATCAAGCCATTCGCCCTGGCGGTAGATTTTGAGCGACTGGTCGGCGGGAATGGCGTCGATCAGTTCGACCTTGAAATTTTCGCCCTTCTCGGCAAAAAAAGCCTTGGCCTGATAGCGCGTCCATTCCTCGCGGGTGAAGGGCGCATCGCGGGCGATGATCTCGCGCATCTTCTTTTCAATGGCGGGAAAATCATCGGGCGTGAACGGCGCATTGCGGGCAAAATCGTAATAAAATCCGTTTTCGATCACCGGGCCGATAGTCACTTGCGTGCCGGAATACAGCGTCTGCACCGCCTCCGCCAGCACATGGGCGCAATCATGCCGGATGAGTTCGAGCGCGCGCGGGTCATCTCGTGTGATGAATTCGATGGCGGCGTCATGGGTCAGCGGTTGCGAAAGGTCGCTTAACGCGCCATCCAGCACCATGGCAACGCTGCGCTTGGCCAGCGAGGGCGAGATAGCGCGGGCGACCTCGAGGCCGGTGGTGGCCTCCACCACTTCGCGCCGGTTGCCATCGGGGAAGGTGACATGAATCATTGGGGCCTCTGGGAAAACGGGCTGGGCACCGGTGCGATCGGTGCGGGGACGTGCCTTGCGCCTAGCACGCGTCCGCGAGGCGCTCAAGCGCGCGTGAAGCCGACTGGTTGACTTCCCTCGCGGGCGTGCCCAAAACCGAAGCCTCAAGGTGCCTTTCAAGGACGGATAAAGGTGAAAGCTCCCGAATATGATCCAGGCGTGTCGCAGTCGGCGGTCTGGTCAGCGCGGCTTGGCCTGATCGGCACGCTCATGGCGGCGATGGCGCTGGCTTTATCGGCTGCAAACAGGGTGTCGCCACGGGTGGCGCTGGTCATTTTGGCCTGCGCGGCTTTGTTTGGGCTTGGCGGGCTGGCATTTGCCTGGCGTGGTGCACGGTAAATCTGGCTTCTTGGCAAACGCGGCATGGCACCGTTGCTGACCGGGCTGCTGTTCGCCTGCTGCCTGCTGGCCGCGCCAGCCTATCTGGGTGTTCAGGCCCTGCGGCTGCCGCTGCTGCATGATGTCGCCACCGACACCAGTCACCCGCTGCAATTTTCCGGTGATGGCACGGCTTTGGCAGCGCGGCATGGGCAAACACCAGCCGAACCTACCGCCGATGAGCGGGCGCAGCAAAGCCTGGCCTATCCCGATGTGCAACCCATCCTGGTGGATGTGACACCCTTGCAAGCCTTTGAACTGGCGCTGCGCGCCGCCAAAGCGCTGCATTGGACGATTGTTGCGACGCAAGCCGCCTCAAAGCATGACCCAACCTATCATATTGATGCCACCGACCAGATGCCGCTGCTGCATATGGTCGATGACATCACCATCAGGGTCGAACCCGAAAATGGCCAGGCGCGGGTAGACATCCGCTCGGTCTCGCGGCTGGGCGGGCCGGATTTCGGGGCCAACGCGAATCGAATTCTAAGATTCATCAATGAATATCAAACACTTGTCGATAGCCTTGAATAAGGGGCAGCTCCAGTCCCCGCAAGCATGAAGCACAGGGGCACTGCCGCAACATCGCGCCGCATCAACGGCGCGCCAAAGCCCTGCCTTCACTCAAAACACGCGACCCGCCGCAGTTCCGGCCCTGGCGTGGCAATGAGCGGCAGACGCAGGGCGATGTAATCGATGGTGAGGCGCGGATTTTGCGTGCCATCAATTACATCCAAAGCGGCGATATAGCCCGAAGGGATATGCATGTTGTGCAAGGCCAGCATGGAGGGTGCCAGGGCAGGCACCGCAGCGAGCGCTACCCTCGACGTTCCAACAGCAAGAAGCGTGGCGATCAACCTGAAGCGCATCAGAACCTCCCGAGAGCCTGGCTTGGCGCTCACGCATCTCAACGCACCAGGCCCGCCCGGGTTCCGCACAGGCTGGAACAGGACAGGCCTTGCCGTTCAGGCAAGCAAGAACCGAGAGACCCTGACTGCGCGCGGTCATGACTGATCACGCTTCATGACCTGTGGCGCGATGCGCTTCAGGGGCGACGCGGGAAGGTGCGCCTGAAGAAATCGCCAGCGAGCATCACCGCTCGGCGCGCCTCCTCGAGGTGGGCGGAAAACTGCATGAAGCCGTGATGCACGCCCTCATGCAGCATGAGTTCATAGCTGGCGCCGGCCGCATCCAGCCTTTTGGCCAAGTCCAGCGTGTCGCACAGCAAGACATCGAGGGAGGCGGCATTGAGAAACAGGGGCGGCAGGCGCGCTAGCGCCGCTTCGCTGGCATGAATCGCCGTGACCAAGGGATCACGCTTCAGCGCTTCGGGGCCGTCGCCGGGCGCATAAAGATTGAAACAGCGTTGCATCAGTGCGCGGGTCAGGCCATAGCCCTCGGCAAAGCGCTTGTAGGACGGGCTTTCGAAATCATCGGCATAGACGCCGTAAAACAGCAAGGCAGCTTCCGGTGCTGGGCGGCGCAAATCCTGCTCGCGCAAGGTCAGCGCCAGCGCCAGATTGGCCCCGGCACTGTCCCCTGCGACGGCGAGGGGCCCCTTGAAACGGGGGTCGGTTTTGGCCTGCTCGTGCAGCCAGCGCCAGCAGGCCTGCAAATCCTCAAGGGCGGCGGGAAACGGGTGCTCGGGCGCGAGGCGGTAATCCACGCTGAGCACCGCCGTGCGGGTCTCGATCGCCAGCAGGCGCTTGGCACGCTGATGGCTGTCGAGGTTGCCAAAAACCCAGCAGCCGCCATGCGCGTGCAGAATGGCCCCTGGGCGGGCTTGATGCGGGATGATGAGATCAACGCCTATCGGTGGTGCCGCCATCAGGCCAGGCACGGTGAACCGGCGGACTTCGGCGACGTCCGGCAGATCCTCATTCCATTTGCGGCTCAAGCGCAGTTGCAGGGCGCGCAGTTCGGCTGGAGGCAAGTCCTTGCCGTAATCCGGGTCTTTCGCATCCTCGGCTTGAATCCAATCCCATAAGCCGGCCATCTCCGGCGAGCGGCGGGCCTCCGGGGCGACGAGGCGGCGAAGGTCGATGCGCGTGACAGGGGTCATGAAATTAAGGCTTCCGGGAGAGGAGTGCGGTGACGGGCGAGCGGCATGAGGGCGCGCACTCTGGCGGCGCGCTGGGGGTCGAGGCGGGCCGCGACAAAGCCAACGCCATCGGGTGCGCTGGCAACAATCTGGCCCCATGGGTCGGCCACGAGCGTGTGGCAATAGGTCTGGCGGGCCTCATTGCCGACGCTGAAGTTGCCCCATTGG
>DAICZI010000072.1 GCA_027311205.1 Beijerinckiaceae bacterium
ATCATGATCTGGTACATGGCATGATAGAACCGCAGATTGACCTTCGTGAGATGTCCGGTTTCCAGTTCATGTCCGATATAGGACGCGCTGAACAGGCTCGTTGTAAATCCAACAAACGTGTTGAGGACAATGAAAGAAATATTGAGATCGTCCACGAGCAGATATTGACCGGGCTGCGGCCTGGCCGTGAAAAACAGGGATAAAGCGGCAAGCAAAGTGAGAAAACTCGCCAGCACGTTCAAACCTGCGCTTAATCTGTAGTTTGGCAACGCGGCAAGCAGACCGGCCGCAACCAGCGGTATCAGCAGAATGGCACCCACGGCGTCAAACGAGGGCAGGTTCAACGGCGTTCTCCGCGATAGTCGTCGAGCGCACCGACATCGACCGAATCAAACCGCTCGCGTATGCGAAACAGGAAAACGCCAATGACAATGAAGGCAATCAGGATCGAAAAAGCCACACTGATCTCGACAACCAATGGCATGCCCCGCGCCCCGGTTGCGGCGAGGACAAGGCCATTTTCCAGCGACATGAATCCGACCACCTGGCTCACTGCATTGCGGCGCGTGACCATGACCAGCAGCCCGAGCAGGATGATCGACAGCGCGAAGGCCAGATCCTCGCGGGCCAACGGGCCGGCATGTGGCGTCACCCGCAGCATCAGCACCATGGACAGGGTCACCAGACCGATGCCGACCAGCATGGTCGGGCCAATGCTGACGGCGGTCTCGATGTCGCGCCGGATGCCAAGGCGCTGAATAATGCGGTGAAGTCCGACGGGAATGACCACGCCCTTGAACAAGAGTGCAATCATCGCCGTGACATAAAGATGTGGCGCGCCTTGCAGATAGGCTTGCCACGCGACCGACAAGGCAAGCACAATGGCGTGGAGGGCAAAGACATTGATCAAAGCAAACAGGCGATCCTGATAGAGCATCATGAAGCTGATCAGCACCAGACTGCCCGCGAGCAAATGCGCGATTTCAAAGGTCAATGGGCTGGCCATCAGATGCTCCTTGCAACAAACAGGATCAAGGTTGCCAACAATGCCAGCATCAGCGCCGCCCCCAGAAAATTCGGGACTCTGAAAACGCGCATCTTGGCGATGGAAGTCTCGAACAAGGCAAGCAAAACCCCGCCGACGCCGAGCTTGGCGATATAGGTCATCGCCCCCACCGCATAAGCGCCAGCCCAATCGCCCGGCTGGGCTAATCCCCAGGGCACGAAGAGACAGGAGATCAACGACATATAGAGGAGCAGCTTCAGAAAGGTCGCAAGTTCGATCATGGCGAGATGTCGCCCGGAATATTCCAGGATCATCGCCTCGTGGATCATTGTCAGTTCGAGATGGGTTGCCGGATTGTCGACCGGCACGCGCGCGTTCTCGGCAATCGCCACCATCACCAGCGCAATCAGCGACATGCCGAGCGAGACACGCAGCCCAACATCCGGCGAGGCCATATACGCGGCGACCGTGGAGAGCTGTGTCGATCCCGCCACCAGCGCGAGGCTGAAGGCAATCAGCAGCATGGCAGGCTCGGCCAGCGAGGCGATCATGACTTCGCGGCTGGAGCCGATGCCGCCAAAACTCGTGCCAACATCAAGGCCGGAGAGCGCCAGAAAAAACCGCGCGCTGCCCAGCAGGGCGACAATGGCAATAAGGTCTGCCGTCCAACTGAAGGCAAGGCCGGTGGCAAATGTCGGGATCAGCGCCGCCGCAACCCAGGTCGCCGCGAACACGAGATAGGGCGTGACGCGAAATAGCCACGAGGCATTGTCAGCCAGAACCACTTCCTTGCGCAGCAATCTCAGGAGGTCGCGATAGGGCTGGAGCAGCGACGGTCCCTGGCGGCGCAACAGTCTGGCTTTGACCTTCCGCAGGAAGCCGGTCAGGAGCGGTGCCAGCGCCAGCACCAGCAGCATCTGCGCGCCCTGGATCAGCAATGCAAGGGTCAGGGCCATATCGCCAGCACCAGAAGCAGGAATACCAGATAGCCAAAAACCAGTGTCAGATAGCGGCGGATCGTCAGAAACTGCAAATAATTGAGTTTGGTCGTGGCATATTCGACCGCCCCCACCAGCGGCTGATACAGCGCCTCCCAGATCAAATCATGCATTTCAACGCGCAGCCGCGCCGGTTCAAGCGACCCCGGCGGCGGCATTTCGACACTTTCGCGGGCCCTGAACGCGAAGGTGCCCAGAACACGCCGGATGGGTTCGGCAAAGCTGGTGCCGGTATATTGCGCAACCGGCGTGATGTCTGGAAATCCGCAACCCCACGCGGGGCCCCGCCGCACGGCGCGAGACGCGAGTTTGTGAATGACAAAGACCGCCAGCGAAGCCGACATGGTGATGAACAAAAACACCAGCAGGCCATTATAGGAACTGCGGCTTTCGGCGATTGGCACGGTCGTCAGCCATGGTTGCGCCAACTGCACGGGCATGCGGCTGCCGATCAGCGCCGTCGTCACCGGCGATAGCGCGTCGATGACCAGGCCCGGCAAGATGCCGGTCAGCAGGCAGAGCACGGCCAGAATCAACATCGCGGTCAGCGAAAACCTGTCGACCTCATGGGCCCCTTCGGCCGCCGGACTGCGCGGGCGGCCGAGAAAGGTGATCCCGAAAGCCTTGACGAAAGTTGCCACCGCCAGCGCCGCCGATAATGCCAAAAGCCCGCCCACTGCCGGCACCATGACCTTCAGGCCCCATTGGTGCAATTCCGGGCTTAGCAGAATGGCCTGAAAGGTCAGCCATTCCGACGCAAACCCATTGAACGGCGGCAGCGCCGAAATGGCCACGCAACCGGCCAGAAAGACGAAGCTGGTCAGAGGCATCCGATGGATGAGGCCGCCGAGCTTTTCCATATTGCGTTCGCCGGTGGTCGTCAGCACCGCCCCCGCACCGAAAAACAGCAAGCTCTTGAAGAACGAGTGATTGAGGATGTGAAACAGCGCCGCCGTCAGCGACAGTGCCGCCGCCAGTGGCATTCCGTTGGCCTTGAACGCCATTGCCAGGCCGAGACTGACGAAGATAATGCCGATGTTTTCGATGGTGCTGTAAGCCAGGAGGCGCTTCAGATCATTTTCCATCATGGCATGCAGGATGCCCAGAACCGCGCTCAGGGCACCCAGAAACAGCACAACAAGGCTGGCCCACCATGTCGGGTGGCCCATGAGATCAAAGACGACGCGGATAAAGGCATAGACCGCAACCTTGGTCATGACGCCGCTCATCAGGGCCGAGACATGGCTTGGGGCCGCAGGGTGCGCCAGCGGCAGCCAGACATGCAAGGGCACCAGACCCGCTTTGGAGCCCGCACCCACCAGCATCAAGCCCAGCACAACCGCCTCGACGAGGGGCGTCGGCTGAGTCGCCCTGATCGCGCTGAAAGCATAGGTTCCCGCTGGGCCCGCGAGCAGGGCAAAGGCCAGCAGCAGCGCAAACGTGCCCGCACTGGCCATGACAAGATAGATAAAGCCCGCCCTTGTATGGGAGGGTTCTCGATGGTGGGCGATCACCAGCGCCCATGACGCCAGCGACATGAATTCCCAGGACAGCAAAAAGCTGAAAGCGTCGCTGGCCAGCACAACAAGGTTCATGCCCGCAAGAAACGCGGCAAAGAAGGGCAGCACGCGGTGCGGGGCCGCCTCATGGCGTCCATAGCCAAGTCCATACAGGCTGGCCGCAGCACCTCCGAAATTGACGACAATCAGAAAAAACGCCGCGAGCGCATCCAGCCGGAAATGCGCGCCGATCCACGGCAGCCCCAGCGGCAGGGTGAGTTTCGAATCATCGGCATTGCCGCCGAGCAGATGGAGGGCGGCGACGGCAAACATCACAAAACAAAGGGCGAGGGTCGCGCTGTAAACCAGCCGCGTCGCGAAGGTTCGGCGGCTGATAGCCATAGCCAGAACCGTCGTTCCCAAAAGTCCGGCGACGCCCCAGAGCAAGGCTGCGACACCTGCCATCATGCTGGCCCTCCTGCGTCCGCCCCTTCGCTTTCGGGTGGTTTGATAGGCCTGTAATCCGCCTTCAGCCGCACGCCGCGTCCGCCCGTCGCGCTGGCCTGGCCCTCGCCAATCAACTCGACGCCGAGCAACTCCAGCGCGCCGATCAGCTTCATCAGTGAATCGACATTGCCGCGAATCATCATCTCGCTGGCTTCCATCCGCTGGATGGTGGGAACCGAAAGGCCGGATAATTCAGCAAGCTTGCGCTGCTCAATGCCGAGGAGTGCCCTGGCGGCACGCAATTGCGGAGCTGTGAGCATAGGCCCTGCCTGGCAAGCTTAGGTCGATAACATGATATTTGCATGTTTCATCGCATAAAGCAATGGCCTGGCATTGAGATATGATGTTTCAGCCATCACTTTTGTGCACCACCCCTGCGAATCAGGCGCGCTGGCTCCTGCGCTCGGCAGAGCGCCGCACGTCAAGGGTAGGGGTCGCGGGGCCGGTGATCCCGAAATTCCTGGTTCAAACCGCGACTTCGCGGCCCGTATGCGCCGCCTCCAGCGCTGCCAGCGCCATGGCCAGCGAACGCACGCCATCTTCGCCCGTGGCAGCCGGCGTGCCCTTGCCCGCCACAGCATCCTGAAACAGCCGAATCGAGCGCTCGTAAAGACTTTCATGGATCAGCGGCAAAGCCACCGCACCCTGGGCATTGCGCAGGACGACTTCGCCCCTGGGTTGCTGGGTCATGCAATCGGTGCCGATTAGTGAGCCTTCTTCGCCATGAACCTCAAAGCCGGTGGTCGCGTAGCGGGTGGTGAAGGCGTCATGGAATTGCGCCAGCGCGCCACCACGAAAACGCGCGACACCCATCACGCCATCCTCCAGCCCGACTGCGGCCATGCCACTCCGCGAGGTCATGGCGCTGACGCCGATGGGCTCGTCGCCAAGCACAAAGCGCAGCGTGTCCGCATCGTGCACGGTAATATCAAGTACTACGCCGCCACCAGCGCCGGGCTGAGTGATGCGCCAGCCTTGCAGATGAGGCGGCAGATAGACCGCGTGAAACACCCGCGCAAACAGCGGTTTGCCGATGCGGCCCTGGGCAATCGCCTCGCGCATGGCGCGGTGCGTTGCGGCGTTGCGCAAATGATGGTTGGTGCCCATGACCACGCCCTGCGCCTGGGCGGCCGCCACCATGGCGCTGGCATCTGTCAGGTTCAGCGCCAGCGGCTTTTCGCAGAGCACATGCTTGCCCGCCCTGGCGGCGGCAAACAGTTGATCGCGGTGCAATTCGTTGGTGGTGGAAATATAGACAGCTTCAATGTCCTTGCTCTCGACCAGCGCCGCAAGTTCCGTGGTAGCGCGGGCGATGTCGTGCTTTTGGGCATAGTGCTCCCCGCGCGCCCTGTCCCCACTCATGACGGCGACAACCTCGCCACCGTTGGCGCGTATCGCGCCGATCATGTGCTCCGACGCAATCGTGCTCGCCCCGATCAATCCCCACCGTAAACCCTTGCTCATGTGAGTCTCCACTGTTACCCAACGGCCGTGTCTTTTGGCGCATGATCAACCGTCATCCGGCCATGGATGGCTAACGGCGCAGCGCCTCCTTATGGCATAAATCCTTTGGCACTCAAGCTTGACAGGTGTTCTGGCAGACCTGGAATTATGGGCATTGAGCTTGCGGACGGTTTTGTAATATGCGCAAGATTGGCGATGATCGCTGCAGCATGTGCTGATTGCGCTCCTGTCGGATGACGCTGACTTATGCCCTCGAAGCTGCCACGCAACCCCCGCATGTCTGGGGATAAGGCCCCGCAGAACGCTCTTTCCACGGCATCGCCGCCGTCGGTCGTGCCTCACTCCTGGCTCGACCTGTCGCCCGATGCTTTTATCGGGGTTGATGCTGGCGGGCGGATCACCAGTTGGAGCGAGGGGGCCAGAGCGCTGTTCGGCATGCCAGCGAACCAGGCCTCTGGAATGGAACTTGCCGCCCTGCAGCCCGGCCAGCATCCGAGTCTGGTCGCACTGTGCCTGCGGCCTTCATCCAAAGCTCCCGCCCGCCATTATTGTCAGACGTTTGCAGGACACAAAATCACCGTAAGCGCGCGCGCAGAACAAGTGGCGGATGGCGCGGTGATGCTGTGTCTGCACCAAAGCGGATTGAGCAAAAAGGCGCAATCTGCGCTTGCCGAACGCGAGGCGCACCTTGAAATGGTCATGGCGACCGTTCCCGATGCGATGATCGAGATTGATCCGAAAGGGACGATCCAGGCCTTTAGCGCCGCCGCTCAAAGGCAGTTCGGCTATAGCGCCGCCGAAGTCGTTGGCAAGAATGTCAGCATGCTCATGCCCGAGCCTTATCACGCGCAGCATGATCAATACCTGGCCAATTACCTTTTGACCGGCCAGGCGCGCATCATCGGCATCGGGCGCGTGGTGGTCGGCTTGAAGCGCGACGGCTCGACCTTTCCCATGGAGCTCACGGTTGGCGAGGTTCGCACCAATGAGCGGCATTTCTTCATTGGCTTCAGCCGCGACATCACCGAGCGCCAGGAAACGCGCAATCGCCTGCAGGAGTTGCAGGCGGAGTTGATCCACATGTCGCGCTTCACGGCGCTTGGCGAAATGGCCTCCGTGCTCGCCCATGAATTGAATCAGCCGCTCGCCGCAGTGGCCAATTATCTCAAAGGCGGCCAGAAATTCCTGTCCGGCGGCAAGGCCGATGCTTTGCCCATGGTGAGCGAAGCACTGACACGGGCGATGGAGCAGACGCTTCGCGCAGGCGAGATTATAAAAAATCTGCGCGCCTTCGTTGCGCGCCACGAAACCGCCAAGCGCGCCGAACCCGTCGTTGATCTGATCGAGGAGGCCAGTGCGCTTGCCCTGGTCGGGGCAAGGTCACAAAATGTCCATGTCTCTTTCGATTTGGCCGCGGCTTTGCCCGATGTCATGGTTGATCATGTGCAGGTGCAGCAGGTGCTGCTGAACCTGATCCGCAATGCCATGGACGCGATGCAACAATCACCAGAGCGGCGCTTGGTGATTGCAGCCCGTGCTGTCGAAACCGACAAGGTCGAGATCAGCGTGAGTGACACCGGCTCAGGCATTGATGCCCAGGTGATGCAGCACCTGTTTCAACCGTTTTTCACCACCAAGCCGGAAGGGATGGGCGTCGGCCTGTCGATTTCGCGCACGATCATCGAGGCGCATGGCGGACGCATTAGCGCGGCCGCTGTGGCGACGGGCGGTTCGGTGTTTCGCTTCACCTTGCCTGCCGCACCGCGCGCCAGGCGTCACGTTCCATGACGCCTGACCCCGTCATTCACCTGGTTGACGATGACGCAGCGGTGCGCCACTCGCTGGCTTTTGCCCTCGCGGCCTCGGGGCTGGCCGTCCGAACTTACGAAAGTGGGACGGCATTTCTGGAAGCATGGCCAAAAATCCAGCCCGGTTGCCTGGTCACCGATCTGCGGATGCCAGGCATCGATGGCCTCGAATTGATCACCC
>DAICZI010000073.1 GCA_027311205.1 Beijerinckiaceae bacterium
ATCCGATATTGCCGGCTTCAAGATTCGGAAAAATAAGCACATTGGCCTGGCCGCCAAGAGGGCTATCCGGGCATTTTATCTGAGCTACTTCAGGAACAATTGCCGCATCCGCCTGCAATGCCGCCAGGGCAGCTACCGTGGCATCTTCGCGGAAATGGACCGGAGTCTCGACGCTCAGGCCCAAGGTCAGCGCCGCGTCATGCACCGGCGTCCGCTTCAACGCCATGCCGCGCCCGGCCGGCCGGGGCGCGCGCGTATAGACAGCGGCAATTTCATGGCCCTGGCCGGCCAGCGCCGCCAGTGTCGGCACGCTGAAGGCGGGCGTGCCCATAAAAATCAGGCGCATGCCCTCTAGCCCCGGCCGGAGTCGCGCGGGACATCGCGTTTTGCCATTTTGGTGAATTTGCGGATCACCCGCTCGCGCTTCAGGCGCGAGATATGGTCGATGAACAGCACACCGTTGAGATGATCAATCTCGTGCTGCAAGGCGGTGGCGAGGAGGCCTTCAGCCTCCATTTCCTGCACCGCGCCCTGCCGATCCTGCCAACGCACCAGCACTTTGGCGGGGCGCTCGACTTCCTCGTAGAAATCGGGAATCGACAGACAGCCCTCCTCGAAGCTGGAGCGCTCCTCCGATGACCAGACAATCTCGGGATTGGCCAGAAACAGCGGCTGGGGCGGGCTGTCATCGCGCTTGGACAGATCCAGCGTCACCATGCGCGCATCAATGCCGAGCTGGATGGCCGCCAGGCCGATGCCGGGCGCGTCATACATGGTTTCCAGCATGTCATCGAACAGCTTGAGCACCTGATGATCAAGGATCGTGACTGGCTTCGAGACGAGCCGAAGCCGCGAATAAGGCAGGTTAATGATCGAACGAAGGGCCATGACGCTCACGGAAAGAAAAATCGGAGGCTTGGATAGGCCCAATCGCGGCTTGTCGCAAGCATGCTTGACGTTCGTTCTTTGTTCACGTATGTTGCAAAGGGCAACGAGGGCGTGGCGTGAACCGGATTTTATGGCATTCGCAGGATTTTGCGCTGACCTTCGGCGATGCCGTGGCAGGAGCTTTCGGGCTGGCATTGCTGCTCATGGTGGCGACGCTGATCGCGCTGCGCCGGGCGGGGCGCGCGCGCGCCCTGGAGGCGCAGGCCTTGCTTGAACGCACGCGGGCGCTCGATCAGCACATGGGCGCGCTCAACCAAGCCAGTGCAGAATTATCCGGGCGGATGCAAACCATGGCGCAGGTATTTGGCTCGCGCCAGACCGATTTTGTGCGGCTGGTATCCGAGCGGCTGGATGTTGTCGGCCAGCAGGTCGGGCGCGGGCTTGAAGGCGCAGCGAAATCCACCGGCGACCATCTGGCCGCCCTGAACGAGCGTCTGGCGGTGATTGATGCCGCGCAAAACCGCCTGACCGGCCTCACGCAGGAGGTGGTCGGCCTGAAGGATATTCTCTCCAACAAGCAGGCGCGCGGGGCCTTTGGACAGGGCCGGATGGAGGCGATCGTGCGCGACAATCTGCCCGCCGACGCCTACCAGTTCCAGTTTACCTTGAAAAACGGCACGCGGCCTGATTGCGTGATCACGCTGCCCGGCGATGATCGCGTGATGGTGGTGGATGCCAAATTCCCGCTGGAAAGCTTTACCGCGCTGCGCGATGCCGAGAGCGAGGACGCCCGCATCAAGGCGCGCCAATGGGTGCGCACCGATATTTCGCGCCACGTCAAGGATATTGCCGAGCGCTATTTCATTGCCGGGCAAACGCAGGACATTGCCGTGATGTTCGTGCCCGCTGAATCAATTTTTGCTGATTTGAGCGAGCATTTTGATGATCTGGTGCAGAAGGCCCACCGCTCCCGCATCCTGATCGTGTCGCCGTCGCTGTTGATGATGGCCATTCAGGTGATGCAGGCCATTGTGCGCGATGCACGGGTGCGCGAGCAGGCACACCAAATTCAGGCCGAAGTGCGCAATCTCGTCGATGATGTCATCCGCCTGCGCGACCGGGTCGCCAAGCTCGACACGCATTTTCGCCAGGCGCAGGAGGATGTCGTGACCATCACCACCTCAACCGACAAGATCACGCGGCGTGGCGAGCGCATCGGTGCTCTCGATTTTACTCCAGCGCGCGAGGGTGCCGACCTGGCTGAATTGCATCGCGCAGCGGAGTGACGCGGCGCGGCAAGGCTGGCGGGCTGCGGGAACGATGGCGGCGCTCGCATGCAATGTCCGCCATGTCCAGCGATCACCCCACCACCAGCATGATTTTGCCCATATGGGCGCTGGTTTCCATCAGCGCGTGGGCTTGAGCCGCCTCTGCCAGCGGGAATTGCCCGAAGATGATCGGGCGCATCTTGCGTTGCGCCAGCAGCGGCCAGACGTGGCGGGCCAGCGCGGCGGCGATTTCGGCCTTGAGCGCCAGCGACCGCGGCCGCATGGTTGAGCCGGTGAGCGTCAGGCGGCGCAGCATCACCGGCAGGAAATCAAACTGCTCGACCTTCGGGCTTTGCAGAAAGGCGATTTGCACCAGCCGCCCCTCGAAGCCCAGAAGCGAGATGTTTTTGGGGATATAGCTGCCACCAACCATATCAAGCACCACGTCAACGCCCGCTGGGCCGGTGATCGTCCGGGTCGCGGCAACGAAATCATCGGCGCGATAGTCGATGGCCGCATCCGCGCCGAGCGTTTTGCAGAAGGCGCACTTGTCCGGCGAGCCTGCGGTGGCAATCACCCTTGCGCCATAGGCCTTGGCCAGTTGGATGGCGGTCGAACCGATGCCGCTGGAGCCCCCATGAATCAGAATCGTTTCGCCAGCCTTCAGCCGGCCGCGGGTGATCATATTGTCAAAAACGGTGAAATAGGTCTCCGGCAGCCCTGCCGCCTCCACCAGGCTCAGGCCGTCAGGCACCGGCAGGCAGAGGGGTGCCGCCGCCAGCGCATATTCGGCATAGCCACCCGAACCTAGTAGCGCGCAAACCCTGTCGCCGATCTTCAGCGCCCCGACATCAGCACCCACCGCGGCAATCTCACCCGCAACTTCGAGGCCGGGAATGGAGCTCTCGCCAGGTGGCGGCGGATAGGCCCCGGCGCGTTGCAGGCAATCAGGCCGGTTGATGCCCGCTGCAGCAACCTTGACAAGCACCTGGCCGGAGCCAGGCCGCGGCAGAGGCGCATCTGCCAGTTTGATCACCTCGGGGCCACCGGGGCCCGTGAAAACAATCTGACGCATGGTGTCGGGAAGGGTCACAAAAAGGCTCCTCTGCCGCAGAATGAAAGGTCATCTCAAAGGCCACATTGGGCCTATGCCGACGCTTTGACAATCACCTTTTGCTTTGGCCTCGCGCCGTCGTTTCTTGCCCCATCAATTGTCTCGTTTCCCATCATCGGGGGATCATGGTTGCAGGGGCGCCAAAATCCGGCGCACCGCTTCTGGCACTTTTACGGGCCGGTTGGTCTGGCGGTTGACATAAACATGGGTGTAAAGCGCCAGTGCCGCGCAGCTTGCGGCCGAGGGGGCGAAAGCGCCGAGCCGATAGGTCACCGAAGATTGGCCGATGCGCTCGACCCGCATGCCGATTTCGACATCGTCGGGATATTTCAGCGAGGAGAACCAGGAGCAGGTGCTCTCCACGACAAGTCCAATCTCAAGGCTGTTGACCGGATCAAGTGCGCCGCCTTCAATCAGCACCCGGTTCACCGCAGCATCAAAATAATGGTGATAAATCGCGTTATTGACGTGGCCATAGGCATCATTATCGCTCCAGCGGGTCGAGAGCGCGATAAAATGACGAAACTCATCGCGGCGGGCCGCTACGGGGCGGGTCGTCAAGGCTTCATCTCCGTGGTTTTCAGCGCGTCAGCCAGTCGCATCCTGGCCGAGCCGGGGCGCAGCGGTTTCTGCTGACTGGGATCGGGCGCCCAGCCGGACAGCCAGACCCAGTCGAAGCGCGCCCGGATGCGGCCATCAGGATCGCTGAAGCGTTGGGCATAGAGCGCTGCAGCACGCAGGAAAAGCGCGCGGCTGGCAGGGGTGCGGGCACGATCCAGCAGAGGATTGGTCGCGCCCATTGCCCGCAAGTCCGCCATCAGCGCGAACATATCGGCATAACGCACCGTGATGCTTTCAAGATCGGTCACCGGCAGGGCAAAGTCCGCCCGCTGCGCCAGCGCGCCAATGTCGCGCAGATCGGCAAAGGGAATGACACGTGGGCTGGCACCGCCCGACAATTCAATTTCAGCTTCGGTCAGGCAGGTGCGCAACTCGTGCAGGGTAAGTCCGCCGGCGATGCACGCGAGGAACAGTCCGTCCGGCTTCAGGGCGCGGCGGATTTGGGCAAAAATCCCTGGCAGATCATTGGCAAAATGTAAGGCGGCCACCGAGGTGACCAGATCTAGGCTTTCGGGGGCCAGACCCAGGTTCTCGCTGTCCAGCGCGCGCGAGGGGGCGGGCGCGGCGAGCCCGGCCACCGGCGCGATATGGCATGTCTGCCGGGTTTGACGCAGCCGCAAGGTGAGGGCCGGTGACGGCGTGCCAATATCGGCGGCCTGGGTAAAGTTGCGCTTGACCAGCGCCAGCCGCTCGATGAGTTCATCGATCAGCCGGGCCATCAGGAAGTCAGGCATGCCACTGGCGGCGCGCGCAAGGCGTTGCGCCATCAGTCTGTGGTCAAAGATTTGCGGAACCGCCATGCGACATTTATCGCTGACCGGCATCAGCCGGTCAACGCAGTCGAGCGCTTTTCCGCCGACCTATGAACGGCCACCCGTATGCAGCACTATGACGGCGCGGCGATTCTGTGACCAGCAGGAGATATCGTTGCAGGTCGCTACCGGACGCTCCTTGCCATAGGAGATGGTGTTCATGCGCGAAGCAGCAATGCCGCGCGAAACCATGTAGCTCTTCACATTCTGGGCACGGCTGGCCCCGAGCTGGAAGTTGTATTCGCGGGTGCCGCGCTCGTCGGCATGGCCTTCAATGGTGAAGTGATACTGGCTGTAGCGGCTCAGCCAGGCAGCCTGCTTGTTCAGGGTGTTGATATCAGCCGGGGTGAACTGGGTCGAATCAGTGTCGAAAAACACCCGGTCGCCAACATTGGCAACAAAATCCTTGGTGCTGCCAGGAGTTGCGAGGCCGGAGCTGTTGATGCCACCATTGAGCCCGCCATTCAGGCCACCATTGGCACCGGCATCCTTCACAGTGCGTGAGCAGGCGGCCATGCCGAGCGCGGCAACGAGCGCTATTGCCAGCCGCGCCGAACGCGCGCCTCCGATTGTTAAAGTCTGGAACATCGATCAACTCCTGGATAGTTCAGATTTGCAAAAAGTGCAGCCCTTGGCCCCGAGCGCATGGTTAGAGCCTGAAGGTTAAGTGAAGGTTCTATCAACCTTGATGAACCCTTGATGGGATGGATCAAATCCACGCAATGCGAAAACATGGTTAAGGCAAAGTTAATGGCGGCAATGCGGCAGGCGGGCAAAAAGTGACGGTATTTTGGCGGGAGCCGGGTTGAATTGTCAAAAGCTTCCGGTTGCCTTGACCGGCAAGGCAGCGTATAGCCGGGCTTCCCCGTCATGGATGATGAGTTTTTTGGCCCTGATGCGGCGCTAGAGGCCCTCGCGCGCATCCAGCCGAACGAAAGCCGGAGCTGATAGAAGATGAGCAACGCCCCGCTGATGCCCAAGGCCACCGCCGTGTGGCTGATTGATAATACGTCTTTGTCGTTTGACCAGATCGCCAATTTCTGCAAGTTGCATCCTTTGGAAGTGAAGGGCATTGCCGATGGCGAAGTCGCCGCCGGCATCAAGGGCCACGACCCGATTACCAATGGCGCGCTCACCCGCGAGGAAATCGAAGCCGGCGAGAAAGACAAGCATTATGAGCTGAAGCTCGCGCCTTCCAAGGTGAAAGTGCCGGAGATCAAAGCCAAGCGTGGCGCCCGCTATACGCCGCTGTCGCGCCGTCAGGATCGCCCTAATGCCATCTTGTGGCTGGTGCGCAACCATCCCGAATTGAAAGACGCGCAGATCATGCGGCTGGCGGGCACCACAAAACACACGTTGCAATCGATCCGCGAGCGCACCCATTGGAATTCGGCGGCCATGTCGCCGGTTGATCCGGTGTCGCTCGGCCTGTGCACGCAGGTCGAACTGGATTTCGAGGTCAATCGCGCGGCCAAGGAGCGCCCCCGCGCTGAGGAAGATCGTGGACAGACCCTGATTCCGGCTGAAATCACCACGCGCCAGGCGGCACCAGCCAGCGCCGCCTCGGTTTTTGGCCAGGCTTCGCAAAAGCCCAAAGACGATGAAGACGACAATGTTGATGTCTCCTCGGTCTTTGCCAAGCTCAAGGATTTGAAACCAACCGAATAAGGCGCTAGCCTCGCACGGGAGCTTCGCTTGCACGAACGGCAGGATTGACCGATGAAAGCTGTGTTTCTTCGACTGCGCCTGGCGCTGGTGCTGGTGTTGACCGGCCTGGTGTTGGCGGGCTGCGGCTACAACACCATTCCCACCGCGCAGGAAAATGCCAAAGCCCAATGGGCTCAGGTGCAAAACCAGTATCAGCGCCGTGCTGACCTGATTCCCAATCTGGTTGCTACCGTGCAGGGCTATGCCAAGCAGGAAAAGGACGTGCTGACCGCCGTTGTCGAGGCGCGCGCCAAGGCGACATCGGTGCATATTGACGCCTCGCAATTGACGGATCCGGCCAAGCTCAAAGCCTTCAGCGATGCCCAGAACCAGCTTTCCGGCGCGCTCGGGCACTTGATGGCGATCAGCGAGAATTATCCTGATCTGAAATCCAACCAGAATTTTCTGGCCTTGCAATCGCAGCTCGAGGGTACGGAGAACCGCATCTCGGTGGCGCGGCGCGATTATATCAGTGCGGTACGCGACTATAACCTGTCGCTGCGCACCTTTCCCGGCGTGATCTGGGCCTCGACATTTTTCCGCTCCTATCAGCCGATGGCTGAATTTGCGGCAGACACCACCGCGCAGACGCCGCCAAAAGTGAAATTCTAAATCGGGAGCGCAGATTTGTTGAGGCCACTGCCCTTGCGCCTGTTCGCCGCAGCTTTGCTTTCGCTGGTGCTGATGGCGGGGGCCATGGCGGGCTTGACCTTTCCGCCGCTGTCGGGACGCGTGGTCGATGCCGCCCATGTCCTCAATGCGCCGACGCTCGCCAAAATTGATGCGCAGTTGCAGGCGCTTGAGACCAAATCGAGCATCCAGTTGGAGGTCGCTACCGTGCCGTCCCTGCAGGGGCAGGACATTGCGACCTTCGCCAATGAACTGTTTCGCTTTTGGAAGCTTGGGCAGAAAACCACCAACAATGGCGTGCTGCTGCTGCTGGCGCCCAGCGAGCATCAGGTGCGTATCGAGGTCGGTTACGGCCTTGAAGGAACGCTGACCGATGTGCTCAGCAATGTCATCATCACCC
>DAICZI010000074.1 GCA_027311205.1 Beijerinckiaceae bacterium
GGCCCGCGCCACCCGCCTTGCAACCACCGGCGCGCTCGGGGCCAACGCGATTTTGAGCCCGGAGACTTTTGCGGGGATCGATCTTGCCGACGAGGCGCTGGCCAGCGCACTGGCCAATGAAACCGTGCGACTGATCGCCATGACGCAGGGCGAAGCGCCCGATGGCGCGGTAACCCTGGCTGACTCCGCCACCGGCACCATGACGCTGGCCTTGCCGCGTGAGCCGCGCGGCGTCGACATGGCCCGGCTGATCACCTTTGAAATGACGCCCGATGGGCGGGCCATGCCGGTCGTGCAGGAGCAGGCAACGCTGATCGCCGCCGCCATGGCGTTCATCGAGGCCACCCGCCTCGGGCCAGGTCATCGCCTCGTCACGTGCCTGCCGCCAGCCAGCCACGCCGGGCTCGCCACCGGGCCGGTGGCGATGCTGCTTTGCGGCATGGGGTTGCACTATGTGTCGGAATTTTCGCGCCAGGGGCTGGCGCGCGCTGGCCGGGCAACGCCGCCCGCGACACTGCTGTTGCCCGCCCGTGTCATGGCAGCTTTGGCGGCAGAACCTGAGGCCGCGAAAGGTTGGCAATCCTTGCTGGCCCTCTCACGCTGGCCTGCCGACGCCAGTTCCTATGCGCCGCCGCACGCGCTCACCATGCCCGCACCTTTGGCTGATATCCATGCTTTTGGTGAACGCGCCACAGTCTGTATCCCGCGCGATGCGCAGGGCCGCGCCCAGGCGCTGCCGCAAGCCCCGATCAGCATTGCCCTCAACGGCGCTCGCTTCACCGCCCTATCCATCGGGGAGAGCGCAACGGGCACCATTGCGCTCGCCGGGGCGGCGGTGAGCGGCCTGCATCAGCAGGGCCGCGCTACACCCTGAGCGGCCTGGATGCGCCTATTCTTCCAGCGGCTTGAACAATTCTTCGCGTGTGACGGCGCGGTCAGTCACCTTCGCCTGGCGGATAATGTGATCGACAACTTTATCCTCAAAGATCGGGGCGCGCAGCTCGGCCATCGCCTGTTCGTTCTTCATGTAATAGTCGATGACTTCGCGTTCCTGGCCGGGGAATGATCGGGCGCGGCGGAACAAGGCCTCACGCAGTTCTTCTTCCGTGATCTCGACCTTGGTCTTTTCGCCGACATCAGCCAGCACCAGGCCAAGCCGCACACGGCGCTCGGCGATCTTGTGATATTCCGCCTTGGCGGCCTCCTCAGTGGTGTCGTCATCGGCATAGCTGCGGCCAGACGCCTTCTGCTCGGCCTCCGCCTGACGCCAGATGTTGGAAAATTCAGCCTCGACCAGACCTTCCGGCAGTTCGAAGGAATATTGCTTGTCGAGCACATCGAGCAGCGCGCGCTTCAATTTGTCGCGGCCCATATTGTCATGGTCGCGCTGCAAATTCTCGCGCACCGAGGTTTTCAGCTCGGCCAATCCCTCAAAACCAAAAGTCTTGGCGAAGGCATCGTCCATTTCGAAAGGCTCGGGGGCAGCAATCGCAAAAGCCTTGACGTCGAAGGTCACGGCCTGACCAGCCAGCTTGGCCACGGTATAGGCTTCAGGGAATGTTACATTGAGAACGCGCTCCTCATCGGCCTTGATGCCGACAAGCTGCTGCTCGAAGCCGGGGATGAACTGATCGGAACCGATCACAACATCGACGCTGTCGCTGCTGCCGCCCTCAAAAGCCTCGCCATTGAGTTTGCCACTGAAGCTGATCGTCACCTTGTCGCCATCTGCCGCCGCGCCGTCCTTGGGCGCATAGGTGCGGCTGCGCAGGGCAAGACGCTGCAAGGCGCTCTCAAGGTCACTGTCTTCCACCGGTGCCACCAGGCGTTCCAGCTCGATCGCCTCGAAACCGCCAGCCTCGAAAGTCGGCAGTGCTTCCATATTGATGGTGAAGCTCAGGTCGCCCTTGGCTTCCAGCACGCGCTCAATTTCGTCCCGATCTTCGGGCAGCGCGATTTTCGGCTCCATGGCGGCGCGCAGGCCGTGGTCTTGCAGGATTTTCTGGTTGGCCTCGCCAACCGCCTGCTGGATCACATCGCTCATGATGCTCTTGCCATAAAGGCGACGCAGATGCGCGGTCGGCACCTTGCCGGGGCGGAAGCCGTTGATGCGAACTTTGCCCTTCATCTCATCGAGTTGCTCGTCCAGACGCTTCGCCAGGTCACCGGCTGCCATCACCACCTTGAATTCGCGCTTCAGGCCATGGGAGGCCGTCTCGGTTACCTGCATGTCACAATCCACCTTGCCTGATCGGCCTGCTTCATAGGGGCAGGCACTCTATTGGAAACCAAAAAACTCGTATTGGTGCGGGCGAAGGGACTCGAACCCCCACGATTTTCATCACCGGAACCTAAATCCGGCGCGTCTACCAGTTCCGCCACGCCCGCCACTTTGCGCGTGTTGGCGCGCATCTCGCGGCGCTCTATAGCAATGCCTGCACCATTGCGCAGCAAAAAAATGATGGTTTGCCCAAACCAAGTGCCAGCTTGCGCATGACAGCGCCTTGTATCTATGGCGAGGGCATCAATTTCAGCGAGGACAACATGAAATCACCGCGCGCCTATTTTGCTCCGCTCGCTTTGGGTGCACCAGCGCCCTTGCGCGAAATGCCCGCCCGCGTCGAGCGCATGATCCATTTTGTGCCACCCCATAATGACAAGCTGCGTGCCAGAGTGGGTGAGTTGATCGGCAGCGTTGACGTCATTCTCGGCAATCTCGAAGATGCCGTTCCGGTCGATGCCAAGATCGCCGCGCGTCAGGGCTTCATCGCCATGGCCCGCGACAATGATTTTGGCGCGACCGGCCTGTGGACGCGGGTCAATGCCCTGAATTCACCCTGGCTGCTCGATGATATCACGGAAATCGTTGCCGCCGTCGGCGACAAGCTCGATGTCATCATGCTGCCCAAGGTCGAGGGTGCCTGGGACATTCATTATCTCGACCAGCTTTTGGCGCAGCTCGAAGCGCGCCACCATTTAGCGAAGCCGATCCTTATCCACGCGATCCTGGAAACCGCCGAAGGGGTCAATAATGTTGTCGATATTGCCCGCGCCTCGCCGCGCATGCAGGGCATGAGTCTGGGGCCGGCCGATCTTGCCGCATCAAGGGCGATGAAAACCACACGGGTGGGCGGCGGCCATCCTGATTACCGTGTGCTGGCCGATTCTGCGGGCACCGAGCCACGCGCCCATTACCAGCAGGATCTCTGGCATTACACCATCGCCAAAATGGTCGATGCCTGCGCCGCGCAGGGCATCAAGCCTTTCTATGGCCCCTTCGGCGATTTTTCCGACCTTGCCGCCTGCGAGGTGCAGTTTCGCAATGCCTTTCTGATGGGCTGCGCGGGAGCCTGGACGCTGCATCCGAGCCAGATTGCCATAGCCAAACGGGTGTTTTCGCCCGATCCTGCCGAAGTCGCCTTCGCGCGGCGCATTCTCGCGGCCATGCCGGATGGCTCGGGGGCGGTGATGATCGACGGCAAGATGCAGGATGATGCGACCTGGAAACAAGCCAAAGTGATGATTGATCTGGCTGACGAAGTGGCACGACGCGACCCTGATCTCGCCAGGCTTTATCAACCGGCTTGAGCGGGCGGTTAAGCTTCACGAGCCTTTGATGTGGCATTAGGCTCCAAGGCTGATAAAATACGGTGGAAAAGGTGATGAGCGCATGAAACAGCGAATGGCGAAATTTGGGATAGGCGCGGTGGTGCGACACCGAAAATATCAGTTTCGCGGCGTGATTTTCGACGTCGATCCAGTATTCTCCAATACCGAGGAATGGTGGTTGTCGATCCCCGAGGACGTACGTCCACGCAAGGACCAGCCATTTTATCATCTCTTCGCCGAGAATGCCGAAACTGAATATGTCGCCTATGTTTCGGAACAGAACCTGCTGCCAGACCTCTCCGGCGAGCCGCTGCGCCATGCGCAGGTGGAGGAATTGTTCACCCGCAACCCTGACGGCACCTATGCGGTGCGTGCCAGCCTGCGCAATTAGCCTGACATTATTGAGCGTAACCGGGGCGCAGTGAGCCTTGAAATGCCGTTTCGGCGGGCGTGGCGGGGTGGCATGTGGCGCTCGGGACGCATCCATCGAGGTTGCGCGAGCCCCCCTGATTGCCAAACACCCGCCATGGCCTTATCAAACCGCGTTCACGCATCCGGATACGCCCAGCCCATGACCTCCTCCCCGCTCGATCTCCGCAAAGCTGATCCAAGAAAGTTCATTCCCGGCGCGTCCGGCGATTGGGAGATCATCTGCGGCCTTGAGATTCATGCGCAGGTGTCGTCGCATTCGAAACTGTTTTCGGGGGCCTCGACCGGCTTTGGCGCCGAGGCCAACAGCCATGTTTCGCTGGTCGATGCCGCCATGCCCGGCATGTTGCCGGTGCTCAATGAGGAATGCGTCAAGCAGGCGGTGCGCACCGGGCTTGGCCTGAAGGCCGAGATCAACCAGCGCTCGACCTTCGACCGCAAGAATTACTTTTATCCCGATCTGCCGCAGGGTTATCAGATTTCGCAGTATAAAAGCCCCATCGTCGGCGAGGGCGAGGTTGTGGTGGATGTCACCCCCTCCGAGCAGATCGTTGTGCGCATCGAGCGCCTGCATCTGGAGCAGGACGCCGGCAAATCCCTGCACGACCAGAGCCCGACGCTCAGCTATGTCGATCTCAACCGCTCCGGCGTCGCCTTGATGGAAATTGTCTCGAAGCCCGACATCCGCTCGGCCGAGGAAGCCCGTGCCTATGTCACCAAGCTGCGCACCATCATGCGCTATCTGGGCACGTGCGATGGCAATATGGAGGAAGGCTCGCTGCGCGCCGATGTCAATGTGTCGGTGCGCCGCCCCGGCGAGGAACTGGGCACGCGCTGCGAAATCAAGAACGTCAATTCCATTCGCTTCATTGGCCAGGCGATTGATGCCGAAGCCCGCCGCCAGATCGCCATTCTGGAAGATGGTGGCGCGATTGCGCAGGAAACCCGCCTCTTTGACCCCGCCAAAGGCGAAACGAGGGCCATGCGCTCGAAGGAAGAGGCGCATGACTACCGCTATTTCCCCGATCCCGACCTGCTGCCGCTGGAATTTGACGCGGATTTCATCGAGGCGCTGCGCGCAAAACTGCCCGAATTGCCCGACGCCAAAAAGGCCCGGTTCATGCAGGCCTATGGCCTGGCGTCCTATGACGCCGGCGTGCTGGTGATGGAGCGCGAAGCGGCGGATTATTTTGAAAACGTCGCCAGGGGCCGCGATGGCAAGCTTGCCGCCAATTGGGTGATCAACGAACTTTTTGGCCGTCTCAACAAGGAAGGGCTCGATGTGACGCGCGCGCCGGTGAGCGCCGCGCAACTGGGCGCGATCATTGATCTCATCGGCTCTGGCGCCATCTCCGGCAAGATTGCCAAAGACTTGTTCGAGATCGTCTGGACGGAGGGCGGCGACCCCGCCGCCATCGTCGCGGAGCGCGGCTTGCGGCAGGTCACCGATACCGGCGCAATTGAAGCTGCCGTCGATGCCATCATCGCCGCCAACCCTGACAAAGTGGCGCAGGCTCAGGCCAAGCCAACGATGCTTGGCTGGTTTGTCGGCCAGGTGATGAAAGAGACCGCCGGCAAGGCCAACCCGCAGGCCGTCAATGACATGCTGAAGCAGAAGCTGGGGATTTAGCGCACCAGCCGCAACAGCCTCCGCAAAGCGCGACCCCGAAATACAATGTTCGCGGCGCTGGCATTGGCGAACCTCGTGCTTATATAGGCTCTACCCGCTGGAGGCCTCGCGCCTTTCAGCGCCCCTCGCATCCTTGCCAACACCACAGGACAATCCATGACATCGCTCTTTGATTCCGCCACTTTTGGTGCGCTGCACCTCAAGAACCGCATTTTCATGGCTCCCTTGACCCGCTGCCGGGCTGGCGAGGGCCGGGTACCGACTGATTTGATGGGCGATTATTACGTGCAGCGCGCCTCTGCCGGGCTGATTTTCAGCGAAGCCACATCAGTGACGCCCATGGGTGTCGGCTATCCCGATACGCCGGGCATCTGGAGCGACGCGCAGGTTGCCGGGTGGCGCAGGATCACTGACCGCGTTCATGCGGCGGGCGGCACGATGGTGCTGCAATTGTGGCATGTCGGGCGCATTTCTGATCCTGAATTCCTCGATGGCGCGCTGCCAGTCGCCCCCTCGGCTCTGGCACCCCAAGGGCATGTCGCGCTGCTGCGCCCCAAGCGGCCCTTTGGCACGCCGCGCGCGCTGGCTCTCGATGAAATCCCCGGCGTGATTGCCGCTTTCGCGCAAGGCGCTGAAAATGCCCGCAAGGCCGGGTTCGATGGCGTCGAGATTCACGGCGCGAACGGCTATCTTCTCGATCAGTTCCTGCATGACAGCGCCAACAAGCGCACCGATAATTATGGCGGCTCGATCGAAAACCGCGCCCGGTTGCTGCTGGAAGTGACCGATGCCGTGGTCGGAGTCTGGGGCGCGCCGCGCGTCGGGATGCACCTGAATTTGATGTCAAATTCCAATGATGTCGCCGACAGCAACCCGGCGGCGCTGTTTGGCCATGTCGCCGAAGAGCTTGGCCGCCGCAAGCTCGCCTTCCTGTTTGGCCGCGATGATGTGGCAAAATCAACCCTTGGCGCGGGCGTGCGCAAGGCTTTTGGCGGCAATTATATCGCCAATGACAGCCTTGATCCGGCGCTGGCCGCAGCGGTCGTGGCCGATGGCCGGGCTGATGGCGTGGCTTTCGGACGGCTTTTCATCGCCAACCCTGATCTGGTCGCCCGCATCGGCGCGCACGCGCCGCTCAATCCGCTCAATTCCGCGCGCATCTACGGCGGCGGCGGTGATGGCTATACTGATTACCCGGTGCTGGAAGCTGTTTCAGCTTGAGATTTGATCCTGCCGCTTAGCCTGCTTATCTTGGCGCGGCGGCAGATTTCCTGTATGGCCTGACGTCTGGGATTCTTCGGGCAGATGCCTTCCCCAGCCGATTTGAAATGTTGTCCTGGTGCTACGGAGCGTTCCCATGCGAAACAAATCCAACCGCACCGCGATTTTGAGCGGCGTCAGCATCATTGTGCTGGCGCTGGCAGGCGGTGGCACCTGGGGCGTCAAGCACCAGGTCACCGCGATGATTGCCGGGGTGCCTGGCAATCTCTGGGCCATGGCCCGCGCCCGTGCGGCGGGTGGCGAGGCCAGCGCCGACAATGTGGTGATCACAACGCCGGAGTATAGCCTGAACATCCCGCATATCAGCGCCACCAATGCCAGCTTCGACAATGCCGCGCTGGCCAGGATGCTCGACCCAAAAGACCCGATGCCCGTGGCGCAGCGGCTGGCAGGCTTCAGCGCGGGCAGCATTTCCATCCCCGCCATGAGCCTGACGCAGCAGATAGTGAGCAGCCATTTGGTTGCCAACTACCACG
>DAICZI010000075.1 GCA_027311205.1 Beijerinckiaceae bacterium
AACATATGCTGCAGATAATATTGATTCAGGCGCTGGATCATGTCTGTGTCGCGCTTATAGATAATCCAGCGTTGCCCAGCCAGTGCTTGGGCCGGCAACATACCTTCGCCCTGCAAGGGATTGCTTTGGCAGCAAAATGCGGTGACTTCAACCTCCATAAGTTCTTCGGTTATAATGCCCTCCGGTGCAGGGAAAAAGAAGGCGCCAAGTAGCAAGTGGAGTTGGCCGGCGAACAGTCGCGGCAAAGTGTGGCTTGCCACATCAAAATCGATGATAAAGCGTGTCTCTGGAAATTCAGCACTGAGACGCTTGATCAATTGTGGCGCAATATCATTATGATAGGCAACGCCAGCCGCCATGGAAAACTCTCGCAATGCCCCGCTTTTGCGCGCATGTGCCTCCTCGCGTGCCTGCCTGTAATGTGCCTGGATTGCCTCCGCGCGACGCCGAAAATCGTCTCCGGCTTCCGTCAGGACCATGCCCCGCGACGTGCGAATGAAAAATTTGGCGCCGACCCCCTCCTCGAGTCTGCGTATCGTCTTGGTCAGGGCCGGCTGAGTCAGGCCGATCTGGTCCGCTGCGGCGGTAAGATTGCCGGAATTGGCCACGGCAAGAAAAGCACGAAGGTTGCGATCCACGATATTCCTCCAAGTTATGGCATTCTGTCTTTAATATCATTTTTCTGATCACAATTCTGCGCATAATTTGATTTCGGTCTATCCGCGTCATGGACCGATGAACGGCCAAAAAATGAGGAGGCCGCTTGCTCTCGCGTCGTTGGATAAAGCGGGGGGCTGGCCCTGAAACTGGGAGGGTTGAATGAAAATATGGACCTCGGTGCACCACGCCGTGACCGCGCTCGTTTTGACTGTCGGCTTGATGGCCCCGGCTTTGGCGGCCGACAGCGTTACGAATGTCGGCAAGCAAGTGCCCATCAACATATTGATCAACGCATCGCCCTGGTATGGCGGATTCGAAAAAGTCACTGAACTTTACCAGAAGCAGACAGGCAACAAGGTCAGTCTCGACGTGACGCCTTACAACGGCATGCTGGAGAAAGCTCGAAATGCGGTGCGCGGTGACAAGAGCCCCTATGATATTCTCAACATCGATACAGCATGGACGATTGAATTTTACAAAGGCGGATTCCTGAAACCCCTGACTCAAATTCAGCCTGGCTACGCGATGCCCAAACAGGTTTTCACGTGTGGTGGATCCTATTACTGGAATGCCCAAAAGCAATGGCGCACCCCGGTCGGCGGCGAATTGATGGCGGTGCCGCCAAATTGCAACACGCAAGTACTGGTCTATCGCAAGGATCTCTTCAAGGCAGCGAAACTCGCCCCACCCAAAACCTTTGATGAGGTCTTGGATGATTGCAAGAAATTGCAAAAGCCGGGTCTCTACGGCTACGTAACGCGCGGAGAACGCGGCAATGGTATCTGGTACGACTTTTTGCCGTTCCTCTATGCTTACGGCGGCTCAGAAGTCGCCGACCCCGAAAATGGCGATTTCACGTCGACTTTAAATAGCCCCAAAGCGCTCGCGGCGCTCGACAAATTCATAGAAATTGAAAAGACCTGTGCGCCTGCCAACCGCGGCGCCATCGGCCAGGCCGACGTGATCCAATTGATGGCGACAGGTAATGTAGCCATGGCGCAAGTCGTCATTGCGGCGTGGCCTTATTTCGAAAATCCGACCAAATCCGTGGTTGTTGGCAAGATCGCCGCAGTAGAAAATCCCTCCGTTGCAGGCGGAAAACCGGGAGTTCCCATGGGTAATTGGCATTTTGCCGTCCCAAAAAATATCCCCGAGGCAAATCAGAAGGCCGCATTGGCTTTCATGAAATGGTTTCTGACCAAAGACGCACAAATGGCTTACGCGAAAGCCGGCGGCATCCCGGTCCGCTCCGATGTGATGGCTGAACTTTCCAAAGAACCCAAATATGCCTGGATGGCTGCTTACAAGCAGAGCCTGGAGGACGCGGTCCAACCAATCGGTTATGCCGAAGGTGCTGCTGTCGAGGACGTGATGGGCCTGCGCCTTAATCAGGCCCTGATCGGCCAAAAGTCGCCAGCCGCCGCCCTGAATACAGCGGCAGCCGAAATTGAAGCTATTTTCAAAAAGAATGGCCGTAAAACCGGGCATTTACCGCCATTGCCACAGTAGAATGACCATGGGCGTGAATCGTCAAAGCGCGACACCTGCGCTGGGGCAGGGTGGAAACGGTGTTCGGGCCGAGGCGAAGCGAAAGAAGCAGTCGGATCGACTGTTTCGCTACGCAACCCTCATGCCAGCGGTGATCGCTCTGGTGATATTCACCGTTTACCCGATGTTGAATTTGCTCCAGATGAGTGTTTCAACAATCACATTTGCTCATGGCGGGGCGGTCTGGCAGTTCACGCCCTTGGCAAATCTGGCGAAGTTGCGCGATGATTCGGTTTTTCTGGCCACGTTGCGCAACACATTGGTGTTTGTCGTGGTTTCGGTGGCCATTGAGATGACGCTTGGCTTTGCGCTTGCGGTGGCCGTCAGCGCGCTGGGGCGGTTCAAAGGTCTGATCCGGAGCGTGATGATCCTCCCCATCCTCGTGCCGCCAGTAGCTATCGGTAGCATGTGGAAATTGATGTATAATTATAATTTCGGCATCTTCAACCAGATGCTGGCGTGGTTCGGCTTGGGTCCGGTAGGGTGGCTTTCTGATCCAAACCTTGCGCTCGTGTCAGTCATCATCGTTGATATCTGGCACTGGACCCCGTTCGTTTTTCTCATTCTTTTTGCAGGCGTGGAGGGGCTACCACGCGAGGTGATTGAAGCCGCGCGGGTCGACGGGGCTAATAACTGGCAAATTGTGCGGAAGATTATATTGCCCCTCATGGGGCCGGCCATCGCCGTGGCGTTCATTTTTCGCTCTATTCTTGCTTTCAAGGTGTTTGACCAGATTTTCTTGCTGACATCTGGCGGCCCGGGCACCGCAACTGAAGTTGTCAGCCTGTTGCTTTATCGGGTCTTTTTCGCGCAAAACGACATGGGATATGGTGCGCTGCTATCACTCGTCGTCATAGCAATGATCGTGGCTTTTCTTCTCGGCGCGCGTCGGATGGTGGCGGGGAGGGCATAGAATGTTGACATTAAATGGTCGAGAACTCTGGATCGGCTACGCGCTGGTGATCGGGTCTGCTCTAGCCATCGTGGCACCATTCCTGTGGATCTTGATGACGTCATTCAAGTTTCCGATAGCCATTTCAACGGGAGCGCTATGGTTTTCACCCACAGGGTTCAATTATGCCGACGTGCTTTTTGGCGCGCGATCGGACTTTCCGCGCAATGTTGCCAATAGCCTGGTTGTCGGTGCTGTGAGCACAATCCTGGTTCTCGTGATTGGCACTCTGTCGGCCTATTCACTGGCGCGCTTGCGCTGGGCAAGGTGGGTCGGTCGGCTCTTCCTTGGCTGGACCATGCTGTTCAATACGGTGCCGGTGCTGACCATCGTTGGACCTTGGTATCTGTTTTTTCAGCAACTGGGCCTTTATAACACGCTTGCTGGCCTGATTGTCGCGCATATCATTATCAATCTGCCGATGACGGTTTGGCTGATGATGACCTTCTTTCGTGACATTCCGGTAGAGCTTGAGGAGGCTGCACGTGTCGACGGGTGCACGCCGGCCCAGGCTTTCTTCAAAGTGATCCTGCCACTAGCTGTGCCTGGGTTGATCGCGGCAGGAATACTTGCGTTTGTATTCAGCTGGAACGAATTTGCGGTCGCACTGAACCTCACTTCACGCATGACGGCCACAGTTCCTGTCGGAATTGCCCAGTTTGCCCAGCAATATGAAATCCAAAATGGTCAGATGGCGGCAGCATCGATCATATCTACCATTCCCGCATTGCTGTTGATGTTCTTTGGTCAGAGGTTTGTGGTGCAGGGGCTGACGATGGGCGCCGTAAAATAGGTTTGGGAGTTCAATATGGCTACAGTGGAAGTCCAAGCGCTGAATAAGAGTTACGGCGCATTTCACGCGCTGCACGATATCTCGGCCACGATCAATGACGGTGAGTTTGTGGTGCTGGTTGGTCCGTCAGGCTGTGGCAAATCGACGTTGCTGCGCTGTCTGGCTGGGTTGGAGGAAATTTCTTCTGGAGAAATTCGCATTGCGGGCAGGGTTGTTACTGATCTGGAGCCGCGTGAGCGTGACATTGCGATGGTGTTTCAGTCCTACGCACTTTATCCCCATATGAGCGTGCGGGAAAATATGGCGTTCAATCTGATCTTGCGCAAAACACCCAAAGACAAGATTGCGGTCGTGGTCGAAGAGGCCGCCGCTATCCTCGGAATCGAGGCTTTGCTGGATCGCAAGCCACGCGAATTGTCCGGAGGGCAGCGTCAGCGCGTCGCAATGGGCCGGGCCATAGTGCGCCATCCGCAAGTTTTCCTTTTCGACGAGCCCTTGTCGAATCTGGATGCCAAGCTGCGGGTGCAAATGCGCAGCGAGATTCGGGCTTTGCACGATCGTCTGGGCGCGACTTCCGTTTATGTCACTCACGATCAGGTCGAAGCCATGACAATGGCCGATCGCATTATTGTGCTGGATCTTGGAAAGATCATCCAGATGGGCAGCCCCTTGGAGCTCTATGAGCGCCCGGTCAACCGCTTCGTCGCCGAATTTATTGGCTCCCCTTCCATCAACATTTTGTCGGGCAAAATTGCACTCGGGGGGCGATTGGTGCTCCCCGGCAGGGACGGTGATTATGAGATTGCTGCGCCAGAGGGTGCCGTGCCCGGCGATGTCGAAGTCGGCATTCGGCCTGAGGATTTTGTGGCGGTCGAGACCGGCGGGCTGACAGGCACGGTTCGTGTCGTCGAGCATTTGGGCGCAGAAACCTATGTCATACTCGATCGCGATGGCAGCATGATTTACTGGCGTGTGCCCGGCACCACTCGAGTCGCTGTGGGGGAAACGCTTCGACTCACAAGCGACCCTAGCCGCTTGCACTTGTTCCGACCCAGCGATGGGGCCCGCCTCTAATTTTGATCACACACCCCGAGATCGCCAATGAAAACCGTCTTTGTTCTCTTTGATTCGCTCAATCGCCATATGCTTGGCTGCTATGGCGGTACGCGCGTTCCAACGCCGAATTTCGACCGCCTCGCCGCCCGAACTCAGGTCTTTGACCACCATTACGTCGGTTCGCTGCCCTGCATGCCGGCTCGTCGGGATTTGCTGACCGGTCGCCTGACGTTTCTGCACCGGAGTTGGGGACCGCTTGAACCCTTCGACAATGCATTTCCGGAGATTTTGAAAACAAAGGGCGTGCACTCGCATCTGGTCACTGACCATTATCATTATTGGGAGGACGGCGGCGCAACTTATCACAACCGTTATTCAACATTTGATTTCGTGCGCGGGCAGGAGAGTGATCCCTGGAAGGCGATGGTGCAACCGCCATGGGAGCGCTTGCGTGAAAAATATCATGAAGCGCAGCTGAAAGTGGGCGGCCCCATTTCGAAATTTACCACCCACGTCATCAATCGGGAATTCATTCGCGAGGAAAAGGATTTCCCTTCAGTTCAAGTCTTCGGCAAGGGTCTCGAATTCCTCGATTTGAACCGGGATGCCGACAATTGGCTGCTTCAAATCGAAACCTTTGACCCGCACGAGCCTTTCTTCGCTCCGGCTCGTTTTCGCGAGAGTTTCAAGACGGGCTGGAATGGTCCCATCCGAGATTGGCCCCGCTATGGCCGTGTCGAAGAATTGCCAGACGAAGCCGACGAGCTACGCGCCAATTATTACGCGGTGGTGGCGCTTTGTGACGAACTTCTTGGGCGACTGCTTGATGAGTTTGACACTCATGATATGTGGCGCGACACAGCGCTGATTGTGACAACCGACCACGGATTTCTGCTTGGCGAGCATGATTTCTGGGCTAAGAACCGGATGAACATGTATGAGGAAATCGTCCACATTCCTCTCTTTGTCCACGATCCAGGAAATCCCGGTGCGGCACGGTCCCGTCGGCTTTCGCAATCGATCGATATTGCACCTACAATCCTTGACCTTTGGGGTATCAAACCGCCGGTCGAGATGCAGGGTTGTTCGCTGCTACAGGGTGAGGGACATGAGGCCGTCATTTTTGGCTATTTTGGCGGTGCCGTAAACGTGACGGACGGGCGCCTCACGTACCACCGTTTTCCTGCAGATCTGCGCGGTCAGGAAATTTACCAATATACCTTGATGCCGACCCATATTACGTCACGGTTCACTCCGGAGGAACTTGTCGGTGCCACCCTGGCGCCGCCATTCAATTGGACGAAGCAGGTTCCGCTGCTCAAAGTGCCCGTTATCGAGCGCTCGCCCATGTATAATAACTATGGACCGGGATGCTTGCTTGAGCGTGATACCCGCCTTTATGACATCACTCAGGATCCAGGTCAGTTGCGGCCGCTCGATAACCCCGTGCTCGAGGCGCACATGACCACCCGGATGACGGAAATCATGCGCGCCACGGACGCACCGCCTGAGGCCTTCATCCGCCTAGATCTGCACACTAAAAGTCCATCAATTTAATTGGTTTCGATTCTTCCACAAACCTTGCGGCGCAAGGGTGACCCTTTGCGATTTCGCGAGCGTGTCGCGGCCAGTTGTTATCAGATAGGCCAGGGTGCAGGTGGATAGCACGCGCGACAACTATTCGACATTGGACATTTCGGCGTATCGCTGTGTCGCCCATTCCGCCACAACGGGCAATGATCCCTTAAAGCCTGTTGCTTGCAGATGTCGCCAGATTTTCGCGCCGTTGCGGCAGCCTTTGACCTGCGACTGGATTTGCATCCAGCGGCGTTTAGCGCCGCGGAACGCGCCGCTTTCAAGCGGCAGCGCCGCGCACCATGCATTAGCGGGCATGGACTCGAGGCTCACCCAACCAGTTGGCCCGGTCATCGAGCACTTTGCCATGACCGAAAGGTGGCATTTTTCTTTTGCCGCTGCTGCCGGCAAAAGCCAGGCAACATTTCCGGCTTTTGACTATCAAGGTGGCCGCCTCGCGGTGAGTGGTGCTCAAAAACCCAATAGCACCATTTGACGGCAACATTTGCTGCCTCAAGGCGAGTTCGCCCGTTATCTTCCTGGCCGTCATGCAGCACCGTTACATATAGCGCGATTTGATATGAAAGCCCGCGCGGTTTGGGCATCAGATTGATGTGTCATTTCAAGTCTCCCATGAAGGGACGAGAAGGGTGCTGGCGACAATTGTTTTCGCGAACGGCGGAAATCCGATCATGGAACCTGCAGGCCTTGCTTGGCGTTAGCTTTAAACAGGGTGCGAAACGGCACACTGCAATTTTGTACTAAGGAGCTATAAAATGTCGGCAACATCAGACAAAATCAAAGGGGCAGCCAACGCGACTGTCG
>DAICZI010000076.1:0-4299 GCA_027311205.1 Beijerinckiaceae bacterium
GGTGAGGGGCGCGCGCTTGAAGTGCACTCACACGGGCGCCATGTGCCCCGGCAGCGCCGATTGCGGGTGCGGCTGGCAGCGGGCGGCAAAGTTGAACTTGCCCAGGAGGGGCCGTTGCAGGTGATTGTCTGAGGCTTGCGAATGGCGCGCCCTGAAGCCACGTCCTGCCTGGCATCGGCGGCGCTTTACTGGCTTGCCCAGATAATCCGCGCCATCCACGCCACCTTGTCGAGCGGCAGCACCCGGTCTTCATGGGCCGGGTTGAGTGATTTCAGCTCAATGGAGCGCGCTGTCTGGCGCTTCAGTTCCTTGGCCAGCACTTCGCCATCGCTGGTTTTGACCACAACCCGGTCGCCGCGCCGGATGGGCGATCCCGGCGAAACGATGATGCGGTCGCCGTCGCGATAGAGCGGCTGCATGGAATCTCCAGATATTTCAAGTGAATAGCTATGGTCATCAGCGCCATTGGGAAAGGCCACCTCATCCCAGCCGCTGCCTGCCGGAAAGCCGCCATCATCGAAAAACCCGCCTGCGCCCGCTTGCGCAAAGCCGATCAGCGGCAAAGGGCGCACGGCGCCCGTGCCCGTGCCGGAGCGCGCGACCAGACCCAAAAACTCGTCCAGCGTGGCACCAGTCGCGGCCAGGATTTTGGCAATGGATTCAGTTGAAGGCCAGCGCTGGCGACCATCAGGCATCAGCCGCTTCGAGCGGTTGAAGGTGGTGGCATCAAGCCCGGCCTTTTTGGCCAGAGCCGATGTGGTCATGCCAGCCTCGGCGGCCAGCGTGTCAATGGCTGACCAAATCTGCGCATGAGACAGCACGCGATGTCTCCCGACAAGAACCCGGAATCCGTTCCTATCGAGAGGCTATAGGCGCAATTTTAGCCCGTGGCAAGATGTCTATAGGAAAATATGCCAGTCACAGGGATGGTTTGGGTGGTGGCAGGCCGCGCCATCACCGCTCATGTCGGCCATGGCTCGGACGTGGCGTTACTTCTTGCCTTTTGCCCGCTGATCGCGCCGCGCCAGAGTGCGCAGGCGCAGCGCGTTGAGCTTGATGAAGCCGGCGGCATCGCGATGGTCATAAGCGACCGCGCCCTCCTCAAAGGTCACCAGATCCTGATCGTAGAGCGAATTGGGGCTGGTGCGACCGACGACAATGGCATTGCCCTTGTAGAGCTTCATGCGCACCGTTCCGGCGACGTGGGTTTGAGATTTGTCAATCAACGCCTGCAACATCTCGCGTTCCGGCGAAAACCAGAAGCCGTTATAAATCATCTCGGCATATTTCGGCATCAGCTCATCTTTCAGATGCGCCGCGCCGCGATCCAGCGTGATCGATTCAATGCCGCGATGTGCGAAATACAAGATGGTGCCGCCGGGCGTTTCATACATGCCGCGCGATTTCATGCCGACAAAGCGGTTTTCCACCAGATCAAGCCGCCCGATGCCATTGTCATGGCCAAGCTTGTTGAGGTGGGTGAGCAAAGTGGCGGGGGACATGGCAACGCCATCCACCGCGACCGCATCGCCCTTTTCAAAGGCGATTTCGATATAGGTCGGGGTGTTGGGCGCGTCCTCGGGGCTGAGCGTGCGCGAATAGACGTAATCGGGCACTTCCTCTGCGGGGTCTTCCAGCACTTTGCCTTCGGAGGAGACGTGCAGCAGATTGGCGTCGGTCGAGAACGGCGCTTCGCCGCGTTTGTCTTTGGCGATCGGAATCTGGTTCTTTTCGGCAAAGTCCAGCAAGGCGGTGCGCGAGGTCAGGTCCCATTCACGCCAGGGGGCGATCACCTTGATATCGGGCTCCAGCGCGTAATAGGCCAGTTCAAAGCGCACCTGATCATTGCCCTTGCCGGTCGCGCCATGGGCGACGGCATCGGCTCCGACCTTGCGGGCAATCTCGATCTGCTTCTTGGAGATCAGCGGTCGGGCAATCGAGGTGCCGAGCAGATACAGGCCCTCATATTGCGCATTGGCGCGAAACATCGGGAACACATAGTCGCGCACGAATTCCTCGCGCACATCTTCAATGAAAATGTGTTCGGGCTTGATGCCCATCAGCAAGGCCTTGGCACGCGCCGGTTCCAGTTCCTCGCCCTGGCCCAGATCAGCGGTGAAGGTCACCACTTCGCAGCCATAGGTGGTTTGCAGCCATTTCAGGATGATGGACGTATCAAGTCCGCCCGAATAGGCGAGCACAACGCGCTTGATGGGAGTTTTGGGAGGCATCGGGGGGGCTTTCGTGAAAAATCATCTCTGCGCGGAACTAGCCCGCTTGGCGGCGATACGCAAGGCGTTGTTCACCGTCGCGACCGCCCGACGATCTGCGTCGGATTGACGAAGCGCAGCGCGATCAGCAGCCAGATCAGCGATGTGACCATGTAAATTACCGCCATGGCGTCAATCGATTGCTCGGGCCGCACACCAGCGGCAAAGACGCCGTAATACAGCGCCACCACCAGCGTCTGGCTGGTGGGGCCAGCGGCCAGAAAGCTCAGTTCAAACATGCCGAGCGTGCGCACCAGCACCAGCAGCAGGGCTGCCATGATACCCGGTGCCAGCAAAGGCGCGAGCACATGGACAAAAAGCCGGAAGGTGCCAGCCCCGAACACCCGCGCCGCCGCCTCAAGGCGCGGGTCGATCTGCTCGATGAATGGGATCATCACCAGAATGACAAAGGGTACCGTTGGCACCAGATTGGCGGCAATGACGCCAGACAGACTGCCGCCAAGCCCTACTTGATAGAGCACCGTGGTCAAAGGAATGCCATAGGTGATGGTCGGCACCAGCAGGGGCAGCAAAAACATCAGCAGCACGATGCGCTTGCCGGGAAAATCACGCCGCGCCATGGCATAGGCAGCGGGCACGCCGATGAGCCCGGCCAGCAGCACCACGGCGCCTACCACTTCGAAAGTGGCCGTCAGAACCTGCGTCAGTTGAAAATCCGACCACGCCGAGCCATACCAGCGCAGCGTCCAGCCGGCGGGGAGCCAGGCACGCAGCCAGCGCGTGCCAAGCGACGAAGTCACGACAGCGCCAATAATCCCGGCCAGATTGACAAGGAAGAACAATGTCACCGCCCAGACGGCGATGATCCAGGCGCGGCCACCGGCGCGGCGCATGGAGCCGGAGCGGCGCAACGGCGGCAGGCTGGACGTGGTCGGGGTGATGGCGCTCATGGTTTCAACCTTTGCCGCCTGCTGCCGGGCCGCGGTAAAACAACCGCCGACCCGCCAGCACGATCACCACCAGCGCAAGCTGCACCGCCGCCATGATCATGGCGATGGCCGAGGCCTCGGAATAATCATATTTCTGGAAGGCAGCCTGATAGGCGGCGTAGGAGATCACCCGCGTTTCACCGGAAATCTGCCCGAGCAGCACCGCCGAGGGAAACACCGCAAAAGCCTGCACAAACGAGAGGCAAAAGGTGACGGCAAGGCCCGGTGCAAGCAAAGGCAGGAAAATCGTCCTGAACCGCTCCCAGCCGCGCGCCCCCAGGGTTGCGGCAGCCTGTTCGAGTGCCGGATCAATGCCGGTGACATAAGACAGGGTCAGCAGGAAGGTGAAGGGAAAGCCGGTAATGACCAGCGAAATGAACACGCCCCAATAATTATGGACCAGCCGCAAATGCCCGATGGCATCGAGCCCGGCCAGGCTCAGGGTTCGCACAAACCAGCCCTGCGGCCCATAGAAGTTCAACATGCCCTCGGCGACCAGCACCGTCCCGAGCGTGATCGGCAGCACCAGCAGCGTGGTGATCAGGCGCTGGCGGCGCATCAGCCGCACGCGGAAGGCGACCGGCAATGCGGCAATGAGATTGACCAAAGTTGCGGGCAAAGCGATGCCAAGGGTGCGGGCAATGGTCGAGCGTTGATAGGCGGAGCCAAAAAATCGGGCGTAATTGGCAAAAATCCCGCCCGCTTTGGGGTGAAACGACAGCCACAGGCCATAAAGAAATGGATAGACGAACAGCGCCACGACCAGCACCAGCGCGGGTGCCACCAGCATGGTGACGCCATCCAGCCCATTTTCGCGCCAGCTTTTGGCACGTTTGCCCGTGGCCTCTGTCACCGCCATCTCACACCGCGCCGAAAATGAGCACGCGTTGCGGATCGGCACCAAGGCGCAGCATCGTGCCGGTGGCGCATGATTGAGGGGCGCGAAAGAACGCCTCGCTGCCGTCGGTCAACCGTGCGACCCCAAACCAGTCGCGCCCACGATGATATTGTTCGTTCCCAGCGAATTGGTGCCACTGCCCAATAGCCCGCCTTGATCGACAATCCACTGCCCGCTGAAC
>DAICZI010000076.1:4309-7350 GCA_027311205.1 Beijerinckiaceae bacterium
ACCCTGGCATCAAAGCCCGCACCGCCGCTGCTGACGGGCACCAGATCATCGGGCCGGATGGCGGCGATGCAGGGGCCAGCTTTCAGCGGCTGCTGGGCAAAGCCAAAAAGCGCGTTGCCGCCATGCTGGAGCTCAACCGAAACCCCGACGCTGGCATCGCGCGCAACATTGCCTTTGATTTGGGTGCGAAAGCCCATGAAATCGGCGACGTCGAGGGTGGCCGGTTTGGCGTAAAGCTCCTGCGGCGTGCCAATCTGGCGCATGACGCCATCACGCAGCACAACGATGCGATCCGCCAGCGACAAAGCTTCGTCCTGATCATGCGTCACATAGAGCGTGATCGCGCCAAGCGACTGGTGAATGCGGCGGATTTCGGCGCGCATTTCCAGCCGCAGCTTGGCATCGAGATTGGACAGCGGCTCATCCATCAACACCAACGGCGGCTCGATGGCGATGGCGCGGGCAATCGCCACGCGCTGCTGCTGGCCGCCCGAGAGCTGGCCCGGCAATTTGTCAGCCTGGGCTTGCAGGCGCACAGTGGCAATCGCCGCATCAACCCGCCGGGCGATGTCCGGCTTGGCGAGGCCGCGCATTTTCAGGCCAAAGCCGACATTGGCACGCACGCTCATGTGCGGAAACAGCGCGTAGTTTTGAAACACCATGCCAAAGCCGCGCGCTTCGGGATCAAGCGTGTCCACGCGCCGGTCATCCAGCCAGATCGCGCCGCGCGTGGTTGCCAGCAGGCCGGCAATGCAGTTCAGGGCGGTGGATTTGCCGCAGCCGGACGGGCCCAGCAGAGCGATAAACTCGCCCCGCTGCACCGTGAAGCTCAAGTCGCGCAAGGCGTTGAGCGCGCCAAAATCGCGCCCGACATTGTCGAGGCGCAACGTCTGGAAAGGCGTGCCAGCTCCGCTCATTTGCCCTTCTGGGCGCCGATGCGCTTGTCCCACATGGCGAAGGCGGTGACCATTGGCTGGGCATCAAGCGGCAATTCCAGCGGGTATTGCGCGATCATCTTGTCATATTCGGGCCGCCCATAATCGGCGACGGCCTTCTGGCTGGCGGCGGGGGCCATGCTGATCGGCACGTCCTTCACAGCGGGGCCGGGGTAGAAATAGCCGAGATCGTAAATCACCGCCTGGGCGGGTTTGGTCAGCATATAGCTCATCAAATCCAGCAACACCGCCATTTTATCGGCGGCAATGCCCTTGGGCACGCACATGTAATGGCCGTCGATCACCCAGTGGAAATTCTTGAACACGCTGATTTGGGCGCGCTTGGGCACAACGCCAAGGGCGCGCGGGTTGAGATCCCAGCCGGTCGTGGTGACGATCATGTCGCGCGTGCCCTCGCCAAGTTCCTTCATGGTGGGGCCGGTGCCAGCCGGATAATATTCGATATATTTGCCAAGTTCAGCGAGATAGGCCCAGGTCTTGTCCCAGCCCTTGACCGGGTCGCGCGGGTCGGTGTCGCCGAGCAAATACGGCAGGCCCATCAGAAAGGTGCGCCCTGGCCCGGAATTGGCGGGATTGCCATAAATGAAACGCTTCGGGTTGGCTTTGGCATAGGCCAGCAATTCGGCGGGCGTCGTTGGCGGCGTTTTGACCGCGTCCGGCATATATTCGAGGAAGGGGCCTGACGGGCAATAGGCCACGCAGACGCCCTGGCCCTTGGCGAGGGTCTGCATTTTCGCGCCACCCTGATTGTAGATGGCGTCGAGCTTGGGCAGGTCGGCTGCGTATGTGCCCAAGAGATCGACATAAAGCCCTTGCTGGATGCCAGCCGCCAGCGCATCTGTTCCGGTGAGGACGAGGTCGATATCAAGATGTTTGGCGTCTTCCTCAGCCTTGAGCTTGCCGGGAAGTTCGGGGGCAGGAGCCTGCGAGTAGCTGATGCTCGACACCAGCTTGGGATTGGCCACGCGATAGGCCTCGAACGCGGGTTTGGTCAGCGCCAGATTGCCCGCGACATCGACGATGTTGATCGCCACGGGGGCTTTCGGCATGGTCAGCGCCGCGAAAGCCGATGTCGAGCCAACGACGCCGAGACCAGCAGCGCCACCCAGAACCGCGCGCCGGGTGAGATGTGAATCAGTCATGCCTTATCCTCCTGTTTTGTTATGTGATATCATTGATACAGAGTTTCGCGCCTGACGCAAATCAGGGTTGCCACAGGGTGCCTTGCCTGTATCGGCCGGAGGCGCTAGAGCGTGTCGTCTTAGTGAGGAGCCTGGGCGAAGGCGCCCGTCGGTGGTCATTGCGAGGCGCAAGGCGGCGAGGCGATGACGGAGCGTGGAGCCCTATCGATACCCGAATCCAGCCGTTTCAACTTCATGCCCTCATGCTCTGACTGTCAGTGAATGTAAGGCTTGCCCCGAAAGTCTGCCCGATCATGCTTGCTCAAAAACTCAGCGCTTTCATGGCGCGCCGCCAGATGCATTACGGCTGGGTGGTGGTTGGCGTCACCTTTGTCACCTTGCTGATGACGGCGGGGGCGATGAGCCTGCCCGGCGCGCTGCTGGAGCCGCTGCATCAGGAGTTTGGCTGGAGCATTGCCGATATTTCGCAGGCGCTGGCGGTGCGTCTGGTGTTGTTCGGCCTGGTGGCCCCGTTTTCGGCGGCGATCATGGAACGCTTCGGCATGGCGCGGGTCATTCTGGTGGCCGTCAGCCTGATTGGCACGGCGCTCCTGCTGGCACGCGGCATGACAGCTTTTTGGCAGTTGTTTGTGCTGTGGGGGCTGGTGGTCGGTATCGGCACCGGCCTCACCGCGCTGGTGCTGGGCGCAATGGTGTCCGGGCGCTGGTTCACCAAGCGGCGAGGTCTGGTGGTCGGGTTTCTCACCGCCTCCTCAGCAACCGGGCAATTGTCGTTTCTGCCGCTGGCCACCTGGCTGGTGGCCCATTATGGCTGGCGCGCCGCTGTGCTGCCCACGGTTGGCGGGCTGGTGCTGGTGGCGCTGCTGGTCATTTTGTTCATGGCTGACCGGCCTGCCGATGTTGGTTTGCCGCCTTATGGCGAGACGCAGGTGCTGCCAACTCC
>DAICZI010000077.1 GCA_027311205.1 Beijerinckiaceae bacterium
GGTGGTGTTTGTCGATAATCTTTATATGTATGGCCCGCAGAGCGTGCCTTTGGTCGAAACCATGCCTTTGACCGATTATGGTGCCAAACCAGCGGTGCGCGCCGCGCTCACCCGCCAATGGCAGGCAGCCACCGGCAAGGTGCGCTTTGCCGCGCTGCGCGCTGCGGATTTCTATGGGCCTGGCACCACCAATGCGCATTTGGGCACATTTGCCTTCGCCGCGCTGGCGCGAGGCAAGGTGCCGATGCTGCTTGATCCGCCCGATACCCCGCATGATTTTGCCTATGTGCCGGATTTCGCGCGCGGCGTCGTCGCCTTGCTTGACGCGCCCGACGATGCTTTTGGCCAGGCCTGGCATCTGCCAAACGCCCCGACGCAGACGCCGCGCGCCTTGCTGCAACAGGCGGCAGACAGCATCGGCGTGCGGCTCAAACTCCGCGCCTTGCCGTTTTGGGCGGTTGATACGCTCGGGCTGTTTGTGCCCGACGTGCGCGAGCTCAAAGAAATGCGGTTCCAGTGGGATCGGCCCTATCTGGTCGATGCCAGCAAATTTGCCAAGCGCTTCAGTTTCACGCCAACGCCCTTTGCAGAAGGCATTGCCGCGACGATGCGCTCATTCAAGCTGTAGCGCGCAAGGCCACCATGACGCCAGTTGACGGCGCGCCTGGCAATCGCCACAAGGCGCAGCATCGCCTTCAACTTCGGACATGCCATGACGCTCCCTCACCGCAGCCCCGCCCAGAGCCGCATTGCTGAACTTGCGGCGCAATGGCTGCTGGAAATCAATGCCATCCTGTTCCGGCCCGAACCGCCGTTCATTTTCACGTCGGGCTGGGCCAGCCCGGTTTATACTGACATGCGCAAGGTCATCGCCTTTCCGCGCACGCGGGCAGCGCTCGTCAGCGCCGCGGCCGAGATCATCCGCGAAAACATTGGCTGTGAATCGCTGGATGTCATTGCGGGCGGCGAAACAGCGGGCATTCCCTATGCCGCCTGGCTCGCCACCGAACTGGCCTTGCCGATGCAATATGTCCGCAAGAAACCGAAAGGTTTTGGCCGCAACGCCCGCATCGAGGGCGAGGTGCGCGATGGCGCACGGGTTTTGCTGGTGGAGGATCTTGCCACCGATGGCCGCTCCAAGGTGAATTTTGTCGAGGCCATCCGCGAATCCGGCCAAGCCTGCACCGATGCGCTCGTGTTCTTCTATTACGGCATTTTCCCCGAGGCGGAAGCCGATCTTGCCAGGCATGGCATCAAGCTGCATGCGCTGACCACCTGGCATGATGTGCTGCAAGTCGCCAAAGCCAAAGGCACGTTTGGCGCGCCGGTGCTGGCCGAGGTTGAGCGCTTTTTGCAGCAACCGGCGGCATGGTCGGCAGCCCATGGCGGGGTTTCCTCCTTCAAGGCGGGCAACTGAGCCATGACCAGCGACGAAACTTTGCTGCTCGCCCGCATTGCGGCGCTGTTGGAGCGACTGGTGCCCGCGCGCGCCCCCGTACCCGATTTCGCCGCCGCTGATGCCTTCGTCTGGCATCCTAGGGACGGCGCGTTGCAGCCGGTCCCCAAGGTCAACCGGGTTGATGTCGGCCTGCTGCGCGGCATTGACCGGGTGCGCGATGAACTCACCGCCAACACGGAGCGATTTGCCAGAGGCCTGCCGGCCAATAATGCGCTGCTCTGGGGCGCGCGTGGCATGGGCAAATCATCGCTGGTGAAGGCGGTTCATGCCGCCATCAATGCTGGTGCCGGGCCAGAGGACAGGCTCAAGCTGATCGAGATTCACCGGGAGGACATTGATTCCCTGCCGGCCCTGATGGGCCTCATCCGCACCACCACGCATCGCTGCATTATTTTTTGCGATGATCTGTCGTTCGACCATGATGACACCTCCTATAAATCGCTGAAGGCGGTGCTGGAGGGCGGCATTGAAGGGCGGCCCGACAATGTGATTTTTTACGCCACCTCCAACCGCCGCCATCTGCTGCCGCGCGACATGATGGACAATGAGGCCTCGACCGCCATCAACCCCGGCGAGGCGCTGGAGGAAAAAGTCTCGCTCTCCGACCGCTTCGGCCTGTGGCGCGGCTTTCATCGCTGCTCGCAGGAAGATTATCTCGCTATGGTGGCGGGTTACGCCGAGGCCTTTGGCCTGAAGCTCGCCGATGCGGCGCGCGATGCCGAGGCGATTGAATGGGCCGCCACCCGAGGCTCGCGCTCCGGGCGCACCGCCTGGCAATATGTGCAGGATCTGGCCGGGCGACTGGGGCAAAAGATGGGGTAGGGCGCGAAGGAGGGCGACATCATGCCTGCAGACGGTGTGAACCCAGCCCTTGTCGCAGGGCCGCGCCCATGCTAGCTCAGGGCCCGGTCAGTTCGGGGTATGGCGCAGTCTGGTAGCGCGGTAGTTTTGGGTACTACAGGCCGTTGGTTCGAATCCAGCTACCCCGACCATTTCCTTTCGGCCCGAAGCTTGTCCGGCCACATGCCGGATGCGCACAAACGGAGAGTTTTCAGCAGATGGTCGCCCGCATTTCCTGCCCCGGCAAAACCGCAACGCAATCGGGCCTGGCGAAGGCCGATACATGGCTGCTCGAATTCACGCCAGCCTCAGCGCCGGAAATTGAGCCTTTGATGGGCTGGATCAGTTCATCGGACACCCGCGCCCAGATCAAGCTGCGCTTTGCCACCTGCGAGGAGGCCGTGGCCTATGCCAGGAGCCAAGGCCTCGCCTATCGCATCGAGACATCCCGCAACACGGCGCGCCATACCCAGGCCTATGCCGATAATTTCCGTTCCGGTCGTCACGGCCAATGGACGCATTGACGCCACGATGACGCCGCCTCATCACGGCGCAGCATTTCGGCCCCGTAGCTCAGTGGATTAGAGCAGCCGCCTTCTAAGCGGCAGGTCGCAGGTTCGAGCCCTGCCGGGGTCGCCAGCGGGTTTGCGGCGGGATTGGGCACCACAGTCTCGACAAAATCAGCCGCACGCATTGCCGCAGCGGGCAGGGGTGCTATAGACATGCCGATGTGCGCGCCATGGTGGTGTCGCAGTTTCGGCTGTTCACGCAGCTTACCAGTGGCCAAATGACATCAACACCTTTGCTTGACCAGATCCGCATTCCCGCCGACCTGCGCGCCCAGCCGGAATCAGCGCTGCGCCAGATCGCCGATGAATTGCGCGCCGAAACCATCTCCGCCGTATCCGTCACGGGCGGCCATCTCGGTGCTGGGCTCGGCGTGGTTGAGCTCACGGTGGCGCTGCATTACGTGTTTCACACGCCCGAAGACCGGATTATCTGGGATGTCGGCCACCAGACCTATCCCCACAAAATCCTCACCGGACGGCGCGACCGCATCCGCACTTTGCGCATGGCGGATGGCCTTTCCGGCTTCACCAAGCGCAGCGAAAGCCCTTATGATCCGTTTGGCGCGGCCCATTCTTCAACCTCGATTTCCGCCGGCCTCGGCATGGCAGTGGCACGTGATCTGGAGGGCCGCGACAATCACGTGGTCGCGGTCATCGGCGATGGCTCGATGTCAGCGGGCATGGCCTATGAGGCCATGAACAATGCTGGCGCGATGAATTCGCGCCTGATCGTCATTCTAAACGACAATGACATGTCGATTGCGCCACCCACCGGCGCGATGTCGGCCTATCTGGCGCGCATCGTCTCAGGCGGTGCCTACCGCAGCCTGCGCGAGACCGCCAAACAACTGGCCGAGCGCCTGCCGAAATTCCTCTATGCCAAAGCCAAGCTCGCCGAACATTATTCGCGCGGCTTCTGGGCGGGCGGCGCGCTGTTCGAGGAACTGGGCTTCTATTATGTCGGCCCGATTGACGGCCATAATCTCGATCATCTGCTGCCCGTGCTTAAAAACGTCCGCGATATGCCGCATGGCCCGGTGTTGGTGCATGTCGTCACCAAAAAGGGCAAGGGCTATGCTCCTGCCGAGGCGTCATCCGACAAATATCACGGCGTCAATGCCTTTGATCTCGTGACCGGCACGCAAGCAAAAGCCAAGGCCAATGCCCCCTCCTATACGCGGGTGTTTGGTGAAGCTTTGGTGCGCGAAGCTGATGCGGACGACAAAATCGTGGCGATCACGGCGGCGATGCCATCGGGCACCGGGCTCGATATTTTCGCCAAAGCCCACCCCAAGCGCTGCTTTGATGTCGGCATTGCCGAGCAGCACGCCGTCACCTTTGCGGCCGGCCTCGCCAGCGAGGGCTTCAAGCCGTTCTGCGCGATCTATTCAACCTTCCTGCAACGCGGTTATGACCAGTTGGTGCATGATGTCGCCATCCAGAATCTCCCGGTGCGCTTCGCCATTGACCGCGCCGGCCTGGTCGGTGCCGATGGCGCGACCCATGCGGGCTCGTTTGATCTCGCCTACCTCTGCTGCCTGCCCGGCATGGTGGTGATGGCGGCGGCCGATGAAGCCGAATTGGTGCATATGGTGGCGACCGCCGCTGCCCATAATGATGGCCCCATCGCTTTCCGCTATCCACGCGGCGAGGGCGTGGGCTGCGACATGCCCGCCAGGGGCGTGCCGCTGGAAATCGGCAAGGGCCGCATCATGCGGACGGGCACCAGGGTCGCGCTGCTGTCGCTTGGCACCCGCCTCGCCGAGGCCTTGAAGGCCGCTGAAGACCTTGAAACCCAGGGCATTTCCGCAACGGTGGCCGATGCGCGCTTCGCCAAGCCGCTCGATCGGGCCATGATTCTCGATCTGGCGCGCCGCCATGATGTGCTGATCACCATCGAGGAAGGTTCATCGGGCGGCTTTGGCGCGGGCGTCATGCAGCTTTTGACCGACAGCGGCGTGCTTGATGCTGGCGCGCTGAAATTCCGTTCGATGGTGCTGCCGGACGTGTTTCTCGATCACGACAAGCCCGATCGGCTCTATGCCCGCGCCAGGCTGGATGCCAAAGCCATCGTCGAGAAGGTTCAGGCTCTCACTGGCCAACCCCATCCGGTTCGCCAGGGTGCGGAAGCTTGAGTGCCGCCCACCGGGCCGATCAGGCGCTGGTTGAACGCGGTTTTTTTGACAGCCGCGCCCGCGCGCAGGCCGCCATAAAAGCCGGCCTCGTCAGGCTTGATGGCGTCATTCTCACCAAAGCCGCCGTTCTGGTGCCAACCAACGCGGCGCTTGAGGCGACGCCCGAGCACCCCTATGTTTCGCGCGGTGCCCTGAAACTGGTGGCGGCGCTGGATCATTTCAAACTCGATCCCGATGGCCTGATGTGCCTTTATATTGGCGCCTCAACCGGCGGCTTCAGCGAGGTTTTGCTGCTGCGCGGCGCGGTCCATGTCGTTGCGGTTGATGTCGGCCATGGCCAGTTGCACCCCTCGCTCCGGAACCATCCGCGCCTCACGTTGCTTGAGGGGCGCGATGCCCGGTCGCTGACGCCCGATGACGTCCAGCCAGCGCCAAAGCTGATCACCCTTGACGCAAGCTTCATATCAGCGACCAAAATATTGGGGGCGGTGCTGAAACTTGCCGCGCCCGGCGCAGCGCTCGTGGTGCTGGTCAAGCCGCAATTCGATGTCGGTCGCGCTTTGGTCGGCAAGGGCGTGGTGCGCGATGCCGAGGCGCGCCAGCGTGCCTGCGATGGCGTTGCCAGCTTTGTCGCTGGGCTCGGCTGGCGCGTCGAGGGGTTGATCCCATCGCCCCTCAGTGGTGGCTCCGGCAATGTTGAATATCTCCTCACCGCGACGGGTCCCTGATGAAACCGCAAAAACTGACGATCGAAACCATGAGCGCGGGCGGGGCCGGATTGGCGCGCCCTTCCGAGGGCCTCATCGCTGTATCCTATACATTGCCCGGTGAAACCGTGATGGCGATGGTCGATGGCGAGCGCGGCGCGCTGCAAGCCATCATCAAGCCCAGCCCCGAGCGCATGGCGCCCTTTTGCCCGCAATTCACACTATGCGGCGGCTGCGCCATCCAGCATTGGCAACCTGAGGCTTATGCCGCCTGGAAACGCGTCCTCGTGGTGCAGGCCTTGCAGGCCAATGGCATTGAGGCTCCGGTGGCGGCGCTGGTTGATGGCCATGGTGCCGGGCGTCGGCGGGCCATCTTCCATGCGCGCTTTGAGCGCGACAAGCATGGCCACGCTGTCCCCATCGTCGGCTTCATGCGCCACCGTTCGCATGATATTATTGCCATCAGCGACTGTCCTTTGCTGGAGCCGGGGTTGGCGGGCGCCCTCAAAGCCGGCCGTGCGCTGGTTGAACCGCTCACAAGTCTCGGCAAACCGCTCGATATCCACGTCACCGCGACGCTTGATGGAATGGATGTCGATCTGCGCGGCACCGGCGTTCTCAGCGACACGGTGCGCCATGCGCTGGTACGCTGCGCCGAGGCCCATGATCTTGCCCGCCTCAGCAATCATGGTGTGCTGCTGATCGAGCGGCGCAGACCGCGTCTGCAAATCGGCCCGGCCTTGGTGACGCCGCCGGCCGGTTCGTTTTTGCAGGCAACCGCGCTGGGCGAAGACGTACTGGCCGGCCTCGTCAGCAGCGCCATGCAAGGCCAGGGGCTGATCGCCGATCTCTTTGCCGGGATTGGCACCTTCGCGCTCCGGCTCGCGGTCCGTTCGCCGGTGCATGCCTACGAGATGGATCAAGCCGCCCTCGCGGCTGGCGAGCAGGGTGCCCATACCACCCAGGGCTTGCGCGAGATGCGCTTCATCCGGCGCGATCTCTTTCGCAACCCGCTGTTGCCCGCTGAGCTTAAAGCCTACGATGCCGTCGTGCTCGACCCGCCCCGCGCCGGAGCTTTGGAGCAAATGCGCGAAATCGCGGCGGCGGGAGTGCCGCTGGTTGTATCGGTCTCGTGCAATCTTGCCACCTTCGCGCGCGATGCCAAAGTTCTCGTCGCGGCGGGCTATGTGTGCGAGGGCGTCACCCCGGTCGATCAGTTCCGCCATTCGGCCCATGTCGAGCTCGTCGGCCTGTTCCGCAAGCAGGCCGGGCCGAAACGACGTCCGCGCGCCATGCTGGGCTGAAAGGATCAGACCGGGCTGCCCCATTCAGGGACAGGCGCAGTCCTGCCCGCGCTAACCAATGATCAAGCCTAACATGCGATAAACGAAACCTGTTGTTTTTTAGGCATCAGGTTTCGTTGCGTTGTTGCGGGTAGTTGGCATGGTTTGTGTGCGGTCGCGTCTGGCCTGGTTTTTTGCTGCCTTGGCTCCCTGGACGCTGGGCATGATTTTGATGATGACCTTTGCTGCCGATGCCGGGCAGGAACCACTCGATATG
>DAICZI010000078.1 GCA_027311205.1 Beijerinckiaceae bacterium
GGCCCGCCCAAAGGCGCAGCGTTGACGCTCCCCGTGCCCTGATACCAATGCCGCTCACCGCGCGCGAACATCGGCTGATCCTGCCTGGGCTTGTCGCGCTGCTCGTGTTGCTGCTGCTGGTGGTGCCGTTCGGCGCTTTGGCCTGGGGCACGGACTGGCGCACTTTGCCTTGAGTGACGGCGATGGTGCCGCCATTGCCACCTCACTTGGCTTGATGTCCGACTGGCATTAGCCAAGATCATGGAAAAGCATCGCTGGCCCGAGGCGATCGACGCCTTGGCCAAGCAGCTCGGCGATCAGCATAACTTTGCTAGTCAAACTGGCGTCGGAACCTCATGGTCGAAATTCGGTGTGGCGCGTGGCACCGCCCGCGCCTTGGGGGCCTATGAGGCATTGCCGAATTGGGCGATCGGTGCCCTGCTACAGGCCGCGCGAGCCGACAGTCCGGATACGGTACCGTCAACTTGTTAGATGGCTGACGGCAAAGCGCTCAAATCCGGGGACCGCGTTCATGCGGCGATGCTCAGTTCGGCGATCTCGCGCCATGCGATCATCGCCTCGGACCGAAGCGCTCGATAGTCGGATGATGAAATTGCGTGGCGGGGAAAGTTGTGAAGGTTGGCGATCGGATCATGGATGGAGACAAAGCGCTGGAGATGCCTTGCGGATTTGAACCGCGTCATGATTTTCTCGCGCCGCCTCGTCGGCAGATGCGCGTTCTCGGCTCGGTTGTTAAGCCCCTTGTGCTGGCGATGTCCTGCCGATGCTCGAAATTCATCCCCATTCCCGCCCGGGCCGCCCCGCAGGATCCAGGCTTGTCTGTGATCACCCCTCCCGGCAAGCGGGATTGCTTGCGGATGAGCTTGCGCAAGAGTTTCTCCGCCGCGTGTCGATCCCTGCGGCTTTGAACCAGAGCGTCAAGAACAAAGCCGTCGGCATCGACAGCGCGCCACAGCCCATGCTTCTTGCCATTGATTGTGATCACGACTTCGTCGAGATGCCATTTGTCACCGAACCGCGGCACCCGCCGACGGATCTTGTTGGCAGAAATCCGACCGCATGTCTCCGCCCGGGACCGCACGGCCTCAAAGCTCACGATAATTCCACGCGCCGCCAGCAGGTTTTCGACCATGCGCAGGCTGAGGGGAAAGCTGAAAATAGCGCCAAACCGCGCGCTCGATGACCTCGGCCGGAAACCGATAGCCCCGATAAATGGATTTCGACGTCGTGATCATCGAACCCAGATAACCTGATATCGTGGCGATTTCGTCAACTTGACAGTGCCGGTAACAGGTGTCAGCCGGAGGTTTTCATACAAAACACATTGATGGAAACCACCGAGGTGGCAGTTCGGCAACGAAGACGACACTGAAAACCGGCGGTGCCGGACTCCCTGGGTTGCTGTGCTCATGTCCGCCATTATGCCGCTATGCCCGTGCCAAAGGCTCTAATCCGGCTTCGACCGTGGCGATGCTGGCCTCCAAGTCTTGACCAGCGCCTCCAGACTGGCAAGTTTGGCAGCGCGATCCGTCGCCGCCTGTGTCAACAACCCCACGACCTCATCCGGATTCTTGCTGGCCATTGCGCGCAGATAGGTCTCGATGTCGCCCAGATCTGGCGGATAATTAAGGCTTGCGGCGAACTGATAGGCATCGCTCTCGACTTTTTTCGCCAAGGCGGCCTGTGCTGCCTTTGCCTGCAACGCGGAATCTGGTGCAGCAGGTTGGGACAAATCTAGCGTTGCCGATGCCAGAGTCTGCATATCCGCTCGAGCCGACGGGTCAGGGAGCCGAGTTGCGAGCGCGGCGGCAGTCGCCTTGGCCGCTTTCATGAATTGTGGATGATGCGCATCGGCAGCGCGCGCAATCCAGTCGGCAACATCAGCCTGCACAAGCGGATCGGTGATGCCCCCCATCAGGGCTTGCGCCCTCTGCAAGGCCTCGTGGGCGAGGTCATTGCGACCTTGTGCCCGCAAGAGCGCATGAAGATCAATCAAGAGATAGGCCTTCTCACTGACATTGGTTATTTCGTCGCTGTTTTTGAAGGGATCAGCGCTGCGCTGAAGCCGCGCCCGTGTCAGAATGCAGAAATGCCAGGTCGCCTCGCGCAGCGTTCTGGCGCTGATCCTCCCGATCAAGGCCTGCCCGCGCTTGTCATGCTGCTGTCCATAAAGCCAGCGCGCGGCACGCGCCAGTGCCATGTCGAGCACCTTGTCACGCAGGGGGTTTGAAGTTTCCAGCAATGTGGCCGCACCAGCCATGTCTGCTGCGGCAAAACGCTGTCCGGCGATGGTGGCGATGGCACGGGCGCGCCACGTCGGATCAGGGATGGCCAACGCACCCTGGGCAGCCCCTGAAGGATTGACAGCGTCCTGCGCCTCGGCGATCACCGCTGCAGACCAGCCGTCGACATCGCTGCGTTTGACCTTGCGAGCCGCTAGCGCGCGCGCCAAAAATTGATGCGCCGCATCTGCATCGCCTGCCCGCGCAGAGCCCTTGGCCGCAGCCTTCAATTCGCGTGAAAGCAGGGCAGCATCCGGCGCCTCGGCAAGCAATGTGGCGAGCTGATCATTTTGCCCGGCCCAGGCGAGGGCCGTTGCCAGCTTGGGCGCACAAGTTGCACGTCCGCTTGGAGCCAGCAACGCCAGGCGCGGCAAGGCGGTTTCCAGCTTGGCCGCGGCACGGGTGCGATCTCCCTGGCGCAAAAGCCCATCAATATAGCCATAGTCGGTGTCGCACCATGATTGAGGTTCGGCGGCTTCATAGCGCGCAAGCGCAATTTTGGCCACATGATGCAGCCCGAGTTCGGCGGCCCGCCGAGCGATATCGGAAAGGTAATAATCCTGAGCATGCACGTGGTCGAGTTGCACTTCCTGCGTCAGCAACGCTCGCGCTGCACCCGGATCCTGCTGCTGGGCAAGAACTGAGACGGACCTCAGCGCCGTGAGATAGTCGTCCTGATCGGCAATTTGCTGAAGGAGTGCCAGTGCGGCGGTCAGATCACCGGCGGCAACAAGCGCTTCAATCGCATGGACCGTCATCTGGGACTTGGCATAACTTGACGTCAGCGTGCCAGCGCGCGCGATCATTCTGCTGGCCAAGGCCCGCGCCTCTGCCGGGTTGTCCTCGCCCAGCCGCTGCGCTGCGTCGCTTGCAATATCATTGATGTGGGACGTGAATTGTGTATTGGCCAGTTCAATCGCGCCATCACCATAGAGCGTGTAGATTTCAGCATGGTCAGCCGCCTCCCGGTCACTGGTGTTGGCTGATCCCACCTTGGCCAGCACGTCGCGATCCTCCCAGTACCGCCATTCCTGATAGGCGTGGCGCAAGGGGGCGGGCATGTCTGGAGCAACACGACAGCAGCGCCACTGCGTATTGAAAAGCATCCAGTCGGCCCGTTGCGCCAGGCACTTTTTCATCACTGGGGTCAGGTCAGCTCTGTTCCAGGCAGGCTCGGAGGAGGGGGTAATCTGCGGCCAAGACCAGCAGCCAAAATGGGGCCGCGCGTAAAATCTCGCAAACGCGCTATCGGCAGTCGAGGCTGCGAGCTTCGCATCCGGCCCACCCCAGGCAAAAGCCGTTTGGGCGATCTGATAGTAGGACACAATGGGATCGTGCGGGGTCGAAAGCTGCTTTATTGCGGCGATGGCACCCGGAATGTCTCCGTCTTCGGCAAGATGAAGCGCAAGGTTGGTTTGATAGGCACCAAGCTGCTGCGCATCGCCCGCCAGCAATGGCCCGAGGGCCCTGGCCTCGGCTAACGCGCCGCTGGCCATCATCTGCTGCGCCAGCGCGCCGATCAGCGCCGGGGAGCCTGTCGCCAGCGACGTGGCATCATGCCAGTCCTTGACGGCAGCAAGTTTCTCGATGATGGGCTGCAGCGCATTGGCGCGCTGTTGGAGATCGGTGATCTTGCTCGCAAATTGGTCAATTTTGTCGATAGTGGCCTGCTGGTGCGCCCCTTTGAGCCGAAGACCATAGCCAGTAACAAGATCGCCATAGAGGGCATTGCTGCTGCCCCCTGGCGGCAATCTAGCTTCCAGCCTCTGGCAGGTGCCGGTCAAGGCGAGATCGGGTGCATCGGCGCAGACGGTCTCAAGAACGAAAACGCCCGTATCGGCCGACTTGAGCTGGCTGACAATGGCCAGGGCCTTGCCCGCGCTTATTTTGGCATTCCGAAGGTCGCCGTTCTTGACCTCCAGGGCTGCCAGACTGGCCAGCGCGCCCGCGAGGCCTTGAGCTTGATGATAGGGGTCTTGCTTGCGCAGCAATGCGGGCAGAAAGGGGGCCAGAACAAGATGGCTGACAATCCCGGCGGCCTCTGAATTCCGCTCCATCCTCACGTAAAGCTGCGCCAGTTCGAGTTGCGATGACGCACGATCAAGCGTTGGCGGCAAACGCGCTAACGCGCTCTTCAGCACGGCCACTTCATGCTCGGCGTCAGCTAGATCACCGAAGCCGCGATAAAGCTGGGCAATGCGCAACCACGTCGGGAAGGTTTGCAGAGTGACCGGCAGGGCGGCGGTTGCGACAGCGTCCTTGAGGGCCGCAAGATCGCGGGCACCGCCTAGGCGGGAATTCAGCGCATTGATTTTGGCATTGGTCTGGGTGGTGGTTGCGTAAGCAATGGCCGACAGTGCCAGTGTGTGCATGGATCCGGGTTTGTTGCCGTCGGTGATTCCAGCCGCCGTGGCTTTGGCTTCGGCAATCTGACCTGCTGTGGCCAGGACGCTGGCGTAATCCTCCTTCAACACATTCATCGAAAATGCATTGTGGCCCGGCGATTTGTGCAGCAATCTGCCATAGAGGTGGCGCACGGCTGCCAAGCCTTCGATATTGTTAAGCGATTGCATCAGCGAACCGCCGATATAAAGGCAATCAAATTGCTTGCAGGGAACCCGTTGCAAAGCGTTCAAGGCTTGGTCCATGCTGGCTTTGGCAGCCGATTTGTCGCCCTTTTGAAACTGTGCGTCAGCCAGATGCTCGAAAGCGGACTCGCGCGTCACACCCTCAAGTTTGTCAGCAAAGCTGACCGCCTGGGCATATCGTCCGGTATCGGCGAGTGCTTCGGAGATATTAAGGCGGGCACCACTGCGGGCATGGATATAAGGATTGACGCCGGTGATGCGGGCCAAGGCCACCCTGGCGCTGGCGAGATCATCGGCTTTGGTCAGAACGGACGTCAGTTGCTCATAGGCTTGGTCGCGGTTGCCCTTGGCATTATTGATCCACATCTGTACCGGGAGGTTACACCTGGGCCCGGCCAACTCCTCGTTTGGTGCCTCGGCAAGGAGCGCCAACGCGGCAGATGAGTGCCCTGTCGCCGCCTCGGCGCCGGCAATTTGCTCCAGTCCGCCCAATTGAATATTGCCCGGCACCTGCATGTTCACGGCTTTTGCTTTGGCGATCAGGCCATGTTCCGTCGCACCTTCCTGGGCTTCAAGTGCGGCCACACGCGCCCTGACCTGCGGCGGGCTGGCGTTCGGTGCAAGCGCAAGATAGGCGCTATACCAGGCGAGCGCTGCCAGCGGGTGCCCGCCCATCTTGTCATTGGCCAGCCCGAGATCAAAGACGATCTGCGTTGCTGCAGGCGCGAGATTGAGCGCATCCTGAAAATTCTTCAGAGCCGCACTCCAATCCCGCCGCTGGGCTGCGGCAAGACCCAGCTTCAGCGTGGTCTCTGCCTTGGTCGGCATGGCGGATTGGGCGGAGGCCGCCTGCGCCGACAAAAACGCAACAAGACCCAGAAGGCCTTTTGCAAATGTGCGGGGCATCCTTGGCTCCTTTCTTTCCAGCCGCACCAGCGATCAGGGCTCGGGCACCCCGGCGCTGACGTAATCCGCGAAAGCCCGAACTGGGCTGAACCGAATGATCCGCCCGCTGCCCTGCAAAAGCAGGTACAGCGCACCGCCATGGACGCGCACCAGGCCGCCCTGACCGCGAAGAAAATCATAGGCTTTCCCCGACTTTGAGAGGTAGCCAACGCTCGCTTTGGTCGCATAGAAAAGGCCCCCAAATGAGGGCATGTCGAGCGAGATCAAGGATGAATGCATGTGCATCAATACCTTGATGGGATGGCCGTCGCGGAGACGAATCAACGTTCGTCCGACACCGACATAAGTCGTAGCCCCGTCGCCAGCGACCGCGGTGACAGGTGCGGGTGCAAAGAGAAACTTGGCGATCCGCCCGTCACGACCAAAAAGATATATGTTCTGATTGGCCGGTTGGCGCACACCGCCGAAAATATAGGCATCGTCCTTGCCTGCCGGTCGAACTTCCATGTCCGGTTCGGGCGTATTCGGGCCGAGCAACAAGCCGTGCGGGCCGAGGCCAGCCAGATGATCGTGTGTGACGAGAAGCAACGAGCCATCGCGCATCCAGGCGAAATCGCTGATCGCTTGCGATCCAGTCGTCGCCAGCGGCTTGGATGAGCCGAAGACCTTCAGCGAAGCACCTGCGGCCATGACGGGCAGGCCGTCAGGATCAATATCGAACGCACGCGTCGTCAACGCCAGATTCGGCCCGGTGCCGGGCGGCGCAAGAAGAATGCTGACATGGACATCCTTGGGAACGGCAAGCTGGAGGCCCGCGCTAACGCCCGCCACCGCTGAAGTGCGCGCTCCCGGCGATTCTGGCGGGGCGGCCTGCACGTGGGCCGCAGCGACGAGAGAGCCTGCCAGGACGATCAGAGCCTCCGCAAGGAGCAGGCGTTTCATCTGGCACCTAACGTTTGGTGCCGAAAAAGCGCGTCAGATGCGCTTTCATGTCGCCAGATATCCAGGATTTCCATCGATCGGAGGATTGATCGCTATAGCGATTGGCGAGAACCTGGACATCAGCTTGCTCAGCGCCGCACCCCGACACAGCGGCACTGCCAAGGCAGGCTGCGGCGTTCGAGACGACGGGGGCATAGCCGAGGAGGTAATTCCTAGTATCCTTGCTGACATCCTGATACAGATTCTTGTAGCGTTCAACCATGCCTTCCTGCCATTGCGCCTCATCCTTGAGCGCGTCCGATAGCGGCAATGCGGCGATGGTCTGCGCGATCCCCGCGTCCTTGGCTTTGCTTTTGACGGCGTCAATCAGTTTTGCGCCAAGCCAGTTGCGCGAGGCAGCCGCAGCGCCTGCGGCCCTGTCGAGATCGGTTTGCGCAACAGTGACAGCGGCGGGCGCAGCACCGCTCGGGAACGCGGCATCCCAATGCAGCGAAGCGAGATTTGGCACCGGCGGCTCGGCACCGGCCAGAGGATCCAAAGCCGGGGTTGG
>DAICZI010000079.1 GCA_027311205.1 Beijerinckiaceae bacterium
GTTCCAATCGCTGCTCGCGCCGATGGCGGGGGCGAGGTCGGAGGCGCGGATCCCTTGCGTGTAATGCTTGTCGGAATTGAAGTAGATCGAGTCGTTCTCCTCAAGGAGCGTGATACGATCGGAGCCTTGGGCGCGCGCGGCATCAAGGCCGGGCAGATTCTGGTGACTTTGGGCGACACCGAGGAGCGCCGCCGCTATCTCAACGCCAGGGCCACGCTGGACCGGCTGCTGACCTGGCGCGCCGTGCCGGTCATCAACGAGAATGACACGGTGGCCACGGCGGAAATCCGCTATGGCGACAATGATCGCCTCGCGGCCCGCGTCGCCACCATGGCCGGCGCGGATGTGCTGGTGCTGCTGTCGGATATCGACGGGCTTTATACCGCGCCACCGCATGATGACCCATCGGCCCAACTCAGCCCCGTGGTTTCAAAAATCACCGCCGAAATCGAGGCGATGGCGGGGAGCGCTGCGTCGGAATTGTCGCGCGGCGGCATGCGCACCAAGATCGAGGCGGCCAAGATCGCTGTCGGCGGCGGCGCGCATATGGTGATCGCCGATGGCCGCAAGCTGCATCCGGTGCGCCGCATCAGTGAAGATCACGCGCGCTGCACCTGGTTTTTGACGCCCTCAAATCCGGTGACCGCGCGCAAAAAGTGGATTGCCGGCTCGCTGGAGCCGCGCGGCACGCTGCATGTCGACGCTGGCGCAGCGCTGGCCCTGGCCTCGGGCAAGAGCCTGCTGCCCGCGGGCGTCACCCGCATCGAGGGGGCGTTTTCGCGCGGCGATTGCGTGATCATCCGTGACGCCGGAGGCACCGAGGTCGGGCGCGGACTGGTCGCCCATGATGCCGCTGCTGCACTGGCGATTCGCGGACGCCACACCAGCGCCGTCGCCTCTGTGCTCGGCATCGCCGGGCGCGCCGAAATGATCCACCGGGATGATATGGCGCTGACCGGCGAATGAACGCGCCATCTTGCGCGCCGCGCTGTCTGCGGCGATAAGGGGCCATGACTGTGACCGCACGTCTTTATCTTGTCACGCCGCCCCTGGAGCGGCTCGGTGATTTTCCCGATCAATTGCGCCAGGCGGTTGAACCGGGCGATATCGCCTGCGTTCTGGTGCGCCTGAAAGCCCGCGATGATCAGGAAGCCAAAAAGATTGTGCGGGCCGCCGCCGACATAGCCCAGCCGCGCGGTGCGGCGTTGTTGCTTGAGGCTGATGCCGGGGCCGACAGCGCCACGCTGGCAATGCGCGCCAATGCGGACGGCGTGCATTATGGCCGCGGCCTGACGCCAGAATTCGTCGAGGGTGCGGCCAGGCTGAAACCGCGTCGCATTGTTGGCCTTGGCGGCATTGCCTCGCGCGATGCAGCCATGCTGGCGGGCGAAACCGACGTCGATTATCTGATGTTTGGTGCGCCTGATGCCGCAGGCGGGGTGCCCGATTTTGCAGCAACCCTGGAATTGGTCGCCTGGTGGGCCGATATCTTTAACGTGCCCTGCGTCGCCTATGCCCATGATCTCGCCGAAATTCCCGAATATGCGCGTGTCGGTGCGGAGTTCGTCGCGCTTGGTGCTGCAGTTTTTGATGACCCGCGCGGCGTTGCGGCAGCCATGGCTGATGCGCGGCGGCTCATCCAACTCTCGCACGCGGGTCTCGTGTGAAACGTGACAGAATCAACGATCTGATGACCAAGCCCGCGAGGGTTCACCGTCGCAGATGGCTGAACGCCCTCGCAGCAGCGCTGCTGACGTCTCAGTTCGGCGCGGCCGCCGCCGCGAATGCCCCTGATCTGGCTTACGGAGCCTATCAGCGCGGACATTACCAAACAGCCGTGCAACTCGCCTTGGCGCGGCTGAAAACCAACCCGAAAGACGGTGCTGCCATGGCGCTGATCGGGCGGGTTTATGCTGAAGGCTATGCCTTCGGCCCGCACCCCAGGCAAAGCGCAAGCTGGTATCGCCTCGCGGCGCAGCATGGCAATCGCGAGGGCGAATTTGCGTGGGGCATGGACCTTATGCGGGGCTTTGGCACAGCGAAAAACGCCAGCAAGGGCAAGGCGTGGCTGTCAAAGTCTGCTGCCAGCGGCGATGCTGAAGCGCAGTATAATCTTGGTATTCTCACGCTGGCAGGCGGCGCCGGCCCAATCAGCCCCGCCACCTTCAGTGCCGCAGCGGCGCGATTTCGAGAAGCGGCCAAGGGCGGTGACGCCGATGGCGCACTATCGATGGGCTTGCTTTACCAAGCCGGACGCGGCGTGCCGAAAGATGCCACGAAAGCGGCAAAGTGGTTTTTGCGCGCGGCCCGGAACGATAATGTCCCCGCAATGGTTGAATATGGCCTCGCTGAATTCAGGGGTGAAGGCGTGCCCAAAAACGAGAGCGACGCCGCCCGTTGGTTGGTAAAGGGCGCAAATCTTGGCAATCCCATCGCTCAGGACCGGGTGGCGCGGCTCTATGCTGTCGGCCGTGCCCTGCCGCTCGACCGCGTCGCCGCGCTGAAATGGCATACGCTCGCCCAAGCTGCGGGCGAGCAAGACCCGTGGCTTGACAATAATTTGAGCACCGTCAGCCCGCAGCAAAGAGCTGCCGCTGCACGCCAGCTCTATGTTTTTATCAACCCGTGAATTCGAAGAAGGACTCGAACGATGCTGGCGCGCCAATCGGCCTAACCGCGCACGCTCACATCGCCCTTTGGCCCGTCATAGAGCCAGGCCATGACATTGCACCAGTCTTCATCGCTTTTGGCCCCCATGATCGAATTGCGCAGCGCCGCGTGTACGCCGGAGGGGTGATAGATATGGTCGCCGATCTCGCGGGAGATCAATTGCACATGGGCGGTGCGCTGGGCGCGCTGGCTCTGGTAGGACGTCAAAGCTGCGGCGATGTCATCGGGTCGGCCCGCGATCTCATCAGCAAGGCAGATTGAATCTTCCATCGCCATGCACGCGCCCTGCGCCAGATATTGCAGCGTCGGATGCGCCGCATCGCCAAGCAGAGCAACGTTGCCTTCGGTCCAGCGGTCGGTGGGGTTCCGGTCGCAGAGCACCCACAGCTTCCAATCGCGGCCAATGTCGATGATTTTGCGTGCCATGGGGTGCACATGGGCAAAGCCGCGCGCCACCTCCTCGTGGCTCACCGGTTGGCCGGCCACCGGGGCTGGCGCCTGATTGTGATAGGTGACGACAAGGTTGAACACTTTCCAGCCCGAGAGCGGATAATGCACAATGTGGCACTTCGGCCCGGCCCAGAGCGTTGCCGCATTCCAGCGCAAGTCTTCCGGCATGTCTTCAGTGGGAATGACGCTGCGATAGGTTGAATGGCCGGTGACGCGCGGCGCGCCATCGCCGAGCATTTGCGCGCGGATCTTGGACCACAGCCCATCAGCGCCGATGAGCGCGCAGCCCTTGATACTTGTGCCATCGGCAAGCCTGGCGCTGACACCGGAACCATCCTGATCATAGCCCGTCACATGCGCGCTGGTCTGAAGCTCGACCAGCGGATGCGCGATGCAAGCGTCCAGAAAGACCTTGTGCAAATCGCCGCGGTGCACGACGCCATAGGGGTTTTTGAACCGGGCGCGAAACGCCTCCCCCAGATTGATGCTGGCGATCTGCTCTCCGCTCAACGCATCCATCAGCCGCAGGCGGTCAATGAACACCGCCATGTTCCGTGCAGCATCGCCAACACCGAGCCGGTCGAACACATGGAACGCATTGGGGCCAAGCTGAATGCCCGCGCCAATCTCGCCAAGCTGGGAAGCCTTTTCCAGCACAGTGACCCTGAAGCCGTGACGCGCCAGCGCCAGCGCGGCGGTAAGCCCGCCTATGCCCGCCCCGGCGACCAGAATGGGATGCGCGTGCAACGATGGAGCGCTCATGATGGGGGTTCCCTGAAGTGCCATATTGATTTGGATGCGGCTTGCGCCCTTGGTCGTGAATGTCTCAGCCAGTTTCGCGCATGGCGGCAGCATGCGTGCCTTGCCCGACGATTTTGCCGAGCAGCGCTATAAACTGCGCGCGCTCCGAAGCATTGAGGGGAGCAACAATGCGTTGCTGCACGATGGCGACATGATCTTTGACCTCGTGCAGAATCTTGCGGCCTGCTGGGGCAAGTTTAAGCAATTTCACCCGGCGGTCGCCCGGCAATGCCTGACGGGTGATCCACCCTTTGGCCGCAAGCCGCTCCAGCACATCGCCAATCGTCGAGCGATCAAAGGCGATCAGGCTCGCCAGCCGCGTGGCATCAAGATCGTCATGGTCTGCCAGCGCGTGGAGCGCGGCATATTGCACAGCGGTAAGATCGAACGCGCCGCATTCTTCGGCAAAGAGCGCGTTGGAGAGTTGCTGGGCGCGGCGCAGCAAATGGCCGGGCATGGTCTGGAAATCAGGTTGCAGCATCATTCGGCATCCGGTTGGTTGGCGGGCACCGCTTCGCCAAAAGCGGCAAGCGCGTTGCATTGCGCCTCGATTGCCAGCAGGCGCGGAAACTGGGCCACATCGACACCAAAGCGCCGAGCATTGCCGAGTTGTGGCACGAGGCAGATGTCAGCGAGACTTGGCGCATCGCCAAAGGCAAAGCGGCCCTGCCCGGCCAGTTTCTCGCAGGCAGCAAGACCGCGCGCGTTGACCTCGCTCGCCCAGGCCTGCACGGCGGCCTCGGAGAGCCCCGATTCGCGCAGCTTGCCCAGCACAGCGAGGTTCTGCAGAGGGTGCGTGTCAGCGGCCAGCACCAGCGCGAAAGCCCGCACTTTGGCTCGCATCAGCGGGTCGGCAGGCAGCAATGCTGGCAGGGGATGGGTTTCATCCAGCCATGCGATGATCGCGAGCGATTGGGTCAGCACCGTGCCATCATCCAGCTCAAGCGCGGGCACAAAGCCCTGCGGGTTGAGCTTCAAATAGGTTGGCAGGCACTGCTCGCCTTTGCGCAAGTGATGGCTTACGCCCTCAGCCTTGATCCCCTTGAGGTTCAGGGCAATGCGCACCCGCCATGAAGCAGCGCTGCGGAAATAGCCATGCAGACGCATGAATGAGCCCTCCTGATTGCAAGGGTTGACCCGACCCGCGAAACCGCAGCACGATCGAAAGCCCGCAATTGACAGCATACATATATTCAGCATACTGTCAAATAATACGACAGCCAAGCCTCAGTGGAGGAGGAGCGAACCATGGCCGAGCCCGTCACCGCGCAAGAAGCCGAGCGACACGCGTTTTATGACCGCATCTCTACCCAGAATCTCACACCGCTTTGGCTGTCGCTCGCCAATCTGGTGACGCCAGAGCCGATCAGCCCCTGTCAGCCAGCCTCCTGGCGCTTCAGCGACATTCGCGCCGCCATGATGGAAGCGGGCGGTTTGATCAGCGCCAAAGAGGCCGAGCGCCGCGTGCTGGTGCTGGAAAACCCCGGTTTGCGTGGCCAGTCGAAAATCACCACCGATCTTTATGCCGGCGTGCAAATGGTGCTGCCGGGCGAAATTGCGCCCGCCCACCGCCACACTCAAAGCGCGCTGCGTTTCGTGCTGGAGGGACAAGGTGCCCACACTTCCGTCAATGGCGAGCGCACCATCATGCACGAGGGCGACTTCATCATCACGCCGCCCTGGGCCTGGCATGACCACGGCAACCATTCGCCAGATCCGATTTTTTGGCTTGATGGCCTTGATATCCCGCTGGTGCAATTTCTCGATGCGTCCTTCATGGAGCACCACAAGGACGATGAACAGCCGCTGACCCGCCCCACCGGCGATGCCGATGCGCGTTACGGCGCGAATCTTCTGCCTGTTGATCACAAGGGCGGCGGCGGAACCTCGCCGGTGTTCAACTACCCCTATGCCCGCACCCGTGATGCGCTGGAGCGCTTGCGCAAGGCCAGGGAATGGGATCCCTGCCACGGCCTGAAAATGCGCTACACCAACCCCATCACCGGCAATCATGCCATGGCGACCATGGGCACCTTCGTGCAATTGCTGCCCAGGGGCTTTGCCACCACGAAATACCGATCTTCCGACGCGACGGTTTTTGCCCCCATCGAGGGCCGCGGCCGCAGCATTATCGGCGATGATTTTGTCGTGGAGTGGCAAAAGCGCGATATATTCGTCGTGCCAAGCTGGAAGCATGTGCGCCATGAGGCGGCGGAGGACGCGGTGTTGTTTTCCTTCTCCGACCGTCCAGTGCAAGAAGCTCTGCATCTATTTCGTGAAGACCGGGGAAACGCCTGACATGACTGAATATGTAATCACCCCGCCCGCCATCGCCTCGCTGGCCGTCGCGGGCACATCGGCTCGCTTTCCGGTGCGGCGCATATTTTGCGTCGGCCGCAATTATGCTGCCCATGCCCGCGAAATGGGCCGCGACCCCGACCGCGAGCCGCCGTTTTTCTTCATGAAGCCCGCCGATGCGGTGGTGGATACCGGCGCGGCCATCGCCTACCCGCCCGAAACCAAAAATTTCCATTACGAGATCGAACTGGTGGTGGCGCTCAGCAAGGGCGGCACCGATATCGCGCCGGAACAGGCGCTGGATCATGTCTATGGCTATGGCATCGGCATTGATCTGACCCGCCGCGACCTGCAACTGGCGGCGCGCGATCTTGGCCGCCCGTGGGACTGGGGCAAAAGCTTCGACCATTCCGCCCCCATCGCGCCGCTGCAAAAGCTGGCCCAAACCGGCCACCCCGCTCAAGGCCGCATCTGGCTTGCCGTCAATGGCGTGACAAAGCAGGACGCAGACCTTTCCGAACTGATCTGGAATGTGCCCGAAATCATCTCGACCATCTCCCGGTCAATGAAACTTGCCCCCGGCGACATCATCATGACCGGCACCCCGGCCGGCGTCGGCCCGATTGTGCGCGGCGACCATGTGACAGGCGGGATTGCCGGGGTGGGCGAGATCGAAATTAGGGTGGTGTAAGGGGCGCGCGACAATCTCCTGAAAAAGCCGCCTGCCTGAAAAAGCCGCCTGAAAGTGTGTCGTTTGAATCGCGGTGGAATTTCTCACGACTCCACGACGCGCTGATGCAGGCGCGAATGAACTTGCGGTCGCACTCGAACGCCGCCAGGCCACCAACGAAATTCTCATATAGACATTGCACCGGGCTCAAGATAGCCTAGGACGGTCTAGCTTAAATGGTGCATTCATGCGCGAAGTTGGGGCCTTCGAGGCCAAGAACAGATTCGGCCAATTGCTCGATCTCGTCGAGCAAGGTGAGGAAGTGACCATTACCCGCCATGGCAAAGAG
>DAICZI010000007.1 GCA_027311205.1 Beijerinckiaceae bacterium
GCCGCGCCGCAGATTCTCGCCCATTTCAGCGATTTCTTCATCGCCCATGGCCTTCAAATCGACCGCCGGGCCATAGATATCGCCCAGCGTGCCACGCAACAAATGGCTGTCATGCGACTTCAGATAGGCATCAACCGCCTCGCCGACCTGACGGCCAAGCCCAGCGCAGGCCCAACCCAGATGGGTTTCGAGAATCTGGCCGACATTCATGCGGCTCGGCACGCCGAGCGGATTGAGAACGATATCAACCGGCGTGCCGTCAGCCAGGAACGGCATGTCCTCTTGCGGCACGATTTTCGAGACCACACCCTTGTTGCCGTGACGGCCGGCCATCTTGTCGCCGGGCTGGATCTTGCGCTTGGTGGCGACAAAGACCTTGACCATCTTCATGACGCCGGGCGGCAGTTCATCGCCGCGCTGCAGCTTTTCGACCTTGTCGAGGAACAGGCTTTCAAGCCGCTTCTTCGAATCGTCATATTGCTTGCGCATCGCCTCGATTTCGCCCATCTGGGCTGAATCTTCGATCGCAAATGCCCACCATTGCGAGCGCGCATGCTGATCAAGCGCCTCTCTGGTGATCGGATGATCCTTCTTGAAACCGCGCGGCCCGGCGATGCCCTTCTTGCCGATCAATGCATCGGCGAGGCGGGCATAGACGTTGCGGTCAAGGATCGCCAATTCGTCGTCACGATCCTTGGCGAGACGCTCGATTTCCTCGCGCTCGATGGCCTGCGCCCGCTCGTCCTTGTCGACGCCGTGGCGATTGAACACCCGCACTTCCACCACCGTGCCCTGCACGCCGGGGGGCACGCGCATCGAGGTGTCGCGGACGTCAGAGGCTTTCTCGCCAAAGATGGCGCGCAGAAGCTTTTCCTCAGGCGTCATCGGGCTTTCACCCTTGGGCGTGATCTTGCCACAGAGAATATCGCCCGCTTGCACTTCGGCACCGATATAAACAATGCCAGCCTCATCGAGGTTCTTCAGTGCTTCTTCGGCGACGTTCGGGATTTCGCGGGTGATTTCTTCCGGCCCGAGTTTGGTGTCGCGCGCCATCACCTCAAATTCTTCGATGTGGATGGAGGTGAACACGTCCTCTTTGACGATTTTCTCGTTGAGAAGGATCGAATCCTCGAAATTATAGCCGTTCCACGGCATGAACGCGACCAGCACGTTGCGCCCGAGCGCCAGATCGCCGAGGTCGGTCGAGGGGCCATCAGCCAGAATCTCGCCCTTGCCCACGACATCGCCCACCCGCACCAGCGGCTTCTGGTTGATGCAAGTGGACTGGTTCGAGCGCTGGAACTTCATCAGCCGGTAGATATCGACGCCCGGCTTGGCGGGATCGGGTTCTTCGGTCGCGCGGATGACAATACGGGTTGCGTCGACCTGATCGACCACGCCAGCGCGCCGTGCCGCAATCGCGGCCCCAGAATCGCGTGCCACAATGGCTTCCATGCCGGTGCCCACCAAAGGCGCATCCGACTTCACCAGCGGCACCGCCTGGCGCTGCATGTTGGAGCCCATCAAGGCGCGGTTGGCGTCATCATTCTCAAGGAACGGGATGAGCGCGGCGGCGACCGACACCAATTGCTTGGGGCTGACATCCATATAGTCAACCTTCTCGCGCGGCACGATGATGACATCGCCCGCGTGCCGCACGATCACCAGATCCTCGGTGAGGTTGCCCGCTGCATCCACTGCGACATTGGCCTGGGCGACAAAGCACTTGGCTTCTTCCATCGCCGACAGATAATCGACCGTTTCAGTCATGCGGCCGTCACGGATACGGCGGTAGGGTGCTTCAATGAAGCCGTATTTGTTGACGCGGGCGAAGGTCGCCAGCGAGTTGATCAGGCCGATATTCGGGCCTTCCGGCGTCTCGATCGGGCAGATGCGGCCGTAATGCGTCGGATGCACGTCGCGCACCTCGAAGCCCGCGCGCTCGCGCGTCAAGCCGCCAGGCCCCAGCGCCGAGAGGCGGCGCTTGTGGGTGATTTCCGACAGCGGATTGGTTTGATCCATGAATTGCGAGAGCTGCGAGGAGCCGAAAAATTCGCGCACGGAGGCGGCCGCCGGCTTGGCGTTGATCAGATCCTGCGGCATCACCGTGTTGATTTCAACCGATGACATGCGCTCCTTGATCGCCCGCTCCATGCGCAGCAATCCCAGACGATACTGATTTTCCATCAATTCGCCCACCGAGCGCACGCGGCGGTTGCCGAGATTGTCGATGTCGTCGATTTGGCCATGGCCATCGCGCAAATCCACCAGCGTCTTGACGACGGCCAGAATGTCCTCGCGGCGCAAAACGCGCACAGTGTCTTCGGCCTGCAGATCAAGCCGCAGGTTCATTTTCACGCGGCCCACTGCCGAGAGGTCATAGCGCTCCGGATCGAAAAACAGCGAGTGGAACATGGCTTCCGCCGTGTCCAGAGTCGGCGGTTCGCCGGGGCGCATGACGCGATAGATATCAAACAGCGCCATCTCGCGGCTGCTGTTCTTGTCCACAGCCAGCGTGTTGCGGATATAGGGGCCGACGGTGATGTGGTCGATGTCCAGCATCGGCAATTCTTTGAAGCCGAGTTCATCCAATTGCGTCAGCATCTTGGCCGTGACTTCTTCGCCAGCTTCCGCGTAGATTTCACCGGTGTCAGGATTATACAGATCCTGCGCGAGGAATTGCCCGTGCAAATCCTCGTCCTGAACCAGAAGCGCTTTCAGTCCGCGATCAGCCAGCGCCTTGGCGGTGCGCGGGTTGAGCTTGACGCCATTGGCAATGACCACTTCGCCGGTGTCGGCGTCAATCATGTCGGCTGAAGCCTTGAAGCTCTTCATCCGCTCGACTTCATAGGGCTGGCGCCAGCCCCCGGCCACCTTGGTGAAGGTGATGGTCTTGTAGAAATAGTCCAGAATCTCGCCAGCATCGAGGCCGAGGGCATAAAGCAGCGAGGTCACGGGAATCTTGCGGCGGCGGTCAATGCGCGCGTGCACAATGTCCTTGGCGTCAAACTCGATATCGAGCCACGAGCCGCGATACGGAATGATGCGGGCGGCAAACAGCAGCTTGCCGGACGAGTGGCTCTTGCCCTTGTCATGATCGAAGAAGGCACCCGGCGAACGGTGCATCTGCGAGACAATCACGCGCTCGGTGCCATTGACCACGAAGGTGCCGTTGGAGGTCATGAAGGGCATGTCGCCCATATAGACTTCCTGCTCCTTGATATCCTTGATCGAGCGGGCCTGCGTGTCGGGATCGACATCAAACACGATGAGTTGCAGTGTCACCTTCAGCGGCGCAGCAAAGGTCATGCCACGCTGGCGGCATTCGTCAACGTCAAATTTCGGCTGCTCGAATTCATAGCGCTTGAATTCCAGCATGGCAGTCTGGGCGAAATCCGAGATCGTGAACACCGAGCGGAACACGGCATTCAAGCCTTCATCCGCCCGCCCGCCTTCCGGCTCATGAACCATCAGGAACTGGTCATAGGAAGCCTTCTGCACCTCGATGAGATTCGGCATGACTGCCACTTCTTTCATCGAGCCGAAGAATTTGCGGATGCGCCTGCGTCCAGCCAGGGTCTGCGCCATGAGTTTCGCCTCTTTCATCGTTCAAATTCAATGTGGCGGCGGAACGTCCTGTCCTTCGCGCCATGTCTTGTTTGGGCCTGCCGTTGGAGCCTCAGGCCCGAGCGCCAGATTTACTGGCACCCTCAGGGGCCCTTGGCCCGCCAAAACAGCTAAAGGGTCCCGGCGCGACGCACCGGAACCAGATCACGAAGCTCCGCAGTTGCAGAGCCATTGACTTACTTAAGTTCGACCTTGGCGCCGACCTTCTCAAGTGCTGCCTTGAACTTTGCCGCATCTTCCTTGCTGACACCTTCCTTGACAGGCTTGGGCGCAGCTTCAACCAGATCCTTGGCTTCTTTGAGGCCGAGACCGGTGATGGCACGCACTTCCTTGATGACTTCAATTTTCTTGTCGCCAACGCCAGCCAGCACAACCGTGAACTCGGTCTGCTCTTCAGCGGCAGCGGCGGGCGCAGCAGCAGCCGGGCCAGCAGCGACGGCTACAGCAGCGGCAGCGGAGACGCCCCACTTGGCTTCGAGCAGCTTGGCCAGTTCAGCGGCTTCAAGCACCGTGAGGGTGGAGAGTTCGTCAACGATCTTTTCGAGATTTGCCATAATGTTGATACCTTACGTGAAGTTGGTTTTCAGGGTTTCGTCGAGCCCGCCGGGCTCTTGGTGACACTCTCAGGCAGCATCCTTGACAGCATAGGCACCGACAACGCGCGCGAGCTTCGCGGCGGGGGCGGTGGCGAGCTGTGCCAGCTTGGTGGCCGGAGCCACGAGCAGACCCAGGAGCTTCGCACGCAATTCGTCGAGCGACGGCATCGTCGCCAAGGTTTTGATACCATCGACATTCAGCGCGGTTGCGCCCATGGCCCCACCAAGAATGACAAACTTGTCAAAATCCTTGGCAAAGGCGACAGCCGCTTTCGGGGCTGCCACCGGGTCATGCGACCAGGCAATCAGTGTCGGGCCCTTCATCAGGGCCCCCACAGACGCCACGGACGTGCCATCCAGAGCAATGCGGGCGAGACGGTTCTTGGCGACCTGCACCTGCGCGCCCGCCTGCTTCATCTGCTTGCGCAAAGTCTGCATCTGGGCGACGGTCAGGCCGGAATACTGGGCGATCACAACCACTGATGTCTTCGAAAAGATATCATGCAGCTGGGCGACCATTTCCTTTTTTTCGACTCTGTCCACAGTGAGTACTCTCACTTTTAAGCGGTTATCCCGCTGGTTGCGATTGGCCGCAGGAAACCCCGCGGCACGCTTTGACAACCTGTCCCCCGCGACAATTCCCCGAAGGGAATCCGCAGACAGAGGGATCAACCCAGCCCTCAGGCACCACGCCCAAAAAACCCGACTTCACCCGTCTATGCTGGCCATCCAATGATGCGGCCAAAACCGAACCATTCAGATATTCAAGCCCTTGAGCTCGCGAACGAGGCAAAAGGCCACCGGCAGTCTCGGACAGGAACCGACCCTGAAAACATAGGTTCTCACCTTGTTCCAGAGTCTTTCCACCACAACAAGCCCCGTGACGAACCGTCAGGGGCTTACCGTGGGATTCTGATGAAAACACGCTACCTGTTTCAAGCAGCATCTCGCATACTTAGCGCGCCGCGACACTTTTGCCAAGAAAAAAATTGGCCAGGAAAAAATTGGCCAGGAGCAAAATCGCCGCGGTCGCCTTGACTCACTTCAGAACGCGCATCACCCATGCAGGGTTGCGAGTTCGACCTTGACGCCCGGCCCCATGGTCGAGGACAGCGCCACACGCTGAATATAGGTGCCTTTCGAGGCTGACGGCTTGGCTTTCGCCACGGCATCGACCAAAGACTTGATGTTTTCGATCAGCTTGTCCTCGCCAAACGAGGTCTTGCCGACCGACGCCTGCACGATACCCGCCTTTTCGGCGCGGAACTCGACCGCTCCACCCTTCGAGGCAGCAACGGCGGCCTTGATGTCCATGGTGACAGTGCCGACTTTCGGGTTTGGCATCAGGCCGCGCGGGCCGAGCACCTTACCGAGACGACCGACCAGCGGCATCATGTCCGGGGTGGCAATGCAGCGATCAAAATCAATCTTGCCGCCCTGCACGATGGTCACCAGATCTTCGGCACCCACCAGATCAGCACCGGCAGCCAGCGCTTCTTCAGCCTTGGCCCCGCGCGCGAACACCGCCACCTTGAGGGTGCGGCCTGTGCCGTTCGGCAGGACCAAGGCACCACTGACCATCTGGTCGGCGTGCTTGGGGTTGACCCCCAGGCGCACGGCGATTTCAACGGTCTCGTCGAATTTCGCGGTCGCCGCACCCTTCACCAGCTTCACAGCTTCGCTCAGCGGGTACAGTTTTGTGCGCACAACACCGGCGCGCGCCTTGGTCATGCGCTTGCTCATGCCACAACCTCCAGGCCCATGGATCGGGCAGAACCGGTGATCATTGCTGCGGCTGCTTCAACAGTCGCGCAGTTGAGATCAGGGAGTTTCTTGGTGGCGATCTCGTTGATCTGGGCCTGTGTGATCTTGCCGACGAAGCCGCGACCCGTGGTCTTGGCTCCTGAGGTGATGCCAGAGGCTTTCTTCAAGAAATAGGACACCGGCGGCAGCTTCATCTCGAAGGTGAAGGAGCGGTCGCCATAGGCGGTGATCACCACCGGAATGGGCGTGCCTTTTTCCATCTGCGCGGTGCGGGCATTGAACGCCTTGCAGAATTCCATGATGTTGAGGCCGCGTTGTCCAAGTGCCGGACCGATCGGGGGCGCAGGTTTTGCGTCTCCGGCGGGCACCTGAAGCTTCACGTAACCCGTGATCTTCTTTGCCATAATGTTTCATCCATACAGGGCTGTTCCCGCCAGGCAGGAAAGCTGTTGCGATTTGTGGTGCGGCATGTGCCCTTTGCTGGCCGCAAAGACATGCCTGCCACAACGTGAAAGTGCGCCCGTCAAGGCGCTGGTGCGGTCAATACGCGATCATGGTCTGAATGTGAAGCCCTGTTATCCAGGTAAATTCAGGCGAGCAGCGCCCTGGCCGCGCGCACATCCTGCTGCATCTGCGCGACCAACGCTTCAGCACTGGCAAATTTGGCTTCCGCCCTGATGAAGCCGACGAAGGCGACCGTCAGGGTCTCGCCGTAAAGATCGCCGGAGAAATCGAACAGCATGACCTCCAGCAGCAGCGCGCCATTATCAAAGGTCGGGCGGCGGCCGAAGCTGGCAACCCCGCCAAAAGTTACGCCGCGCGCCACCACCCGGACAGCGTAGATGCCGGGCAAAAGCCCGCAAGAAGGATCAAGGCGCAGATTCGCGGTGGGAAATCCCAGCGTGCGCCCCAGCTTTTTTCCGTGCTCGACAATGCCGCTGACGCTCCAGAAGTGGCCAAGCAGCATGGCGGCGCGCGCCACATCGCCCTCGGCCAGCGCGGCTCTGGTCGCGGTCGAGGAGACGGCATCAAGCGAGCCTTCAGCGTCTTCGGCGATGCGTGCGACAATCTCGACGCCAAAGCCGTGCCGTCTTCCCGCTTCTTCCAAAAAGTCAGGCGTGCCTTGCCTCGCCTTGCCAAAATGGAAATCATAGCCAGCGACAACGCCAGCAACCCCAAGCTGGCGCATCAGCACCTGCTCGACAAATTCCTCGGCGCTCAGGGCCGCCAGCCTGGCATCAAAGGTCAGCACGATCAGGCCCTGCACCCCAAGCCGTGCGAGCGCCTGCGCCTTGTCGCCCAGCGGCGTCAGGCGGAAGATCACCGGTTTCCTGGCGAAGAAGTCTGCCGGATGCGGCTCAAAACTCACCACAGCGCAGGGCCGGTCATGGGCGCGCGCCACCGCTTGCGCCCGCTCGATCACGGCGCGATGGCCGCGATGAACGCCATCAAAATTGCCGATCGCCACGACGCAGCCCCGCAAATGTGGCGGCAGCACGGGCGGATCAATCAGCGTGAAGGCGGGTTCAAGGGGCGTGAGCAAAGGCAAAAGGCTCTAATTTCGCGGACGGTTGGCAGGCTTAGTGCCGTTGCGTCGGCCCGGCGTCAAGCTTTGGGCTGAAACAGCTCGTCGCGACCCGGCACCATCACCAACGCCTCGCCGTCAAGCACCACATGGCTATCGACCGCGCATTCGCATTTCAGGCGGACCCTTTTGCCCTTGGCGATGACCTCGACCACCTCGACACTGATCGCCACGACATCGCCAATGCGCACCGGCCCGCGAAAATTCAGCGTCTGCGAAAGATAGATCGCGCCCGGCCCCGGCAGGCGCATCCCCAGCACAGCGGAAATCAGGCTGGCGGTATAAAGCCCATGGGCGATGCGTTCGCCGAATTTGGTCTTGCGGGCGAAATGATCGGAAAGATGGATCGGATTGTGATCGCCTGACAGCGTGGCAAAGCCGATCACGTCCTCGTTCATCACGGTCTTCAGCAAAACTTCGCGCATACCGGGTACCAAATCCTCGAATGCGTGGATTTTGAAAGGGTTCGCGGCGCTGGTTTCAGCGTTCATCAGGGGGGCTCCATGCCGGATTCGTGAACCGGCCATGCCGCCGGCAAAAGTTGTCAATTGATTGAAATCTATCCGGATATTTGAATGCAAAGTCTAAGCTTCGGTTTAACTCATTGCTACATCACCGATTTCATTCGTTCCCATGCAACCAATTTAACTCTCGCGCAACAATTTTCGCCCTATGGTCATGCCCAATTGGACTGCACAACGATCTGACACAAGCCAAACCATTGAGTGACTGCACTTAATTCGGAGACTTCGATGAACGCCGACAAATCCATGCCCATCCTGATCGTCGACGACTACCAGACCATGGTTCGGATCATGCGCAATCTGCTCAAGCAGATTGGCTACGAGAATGTCGACGAAGCCAGCAATGGTGCCGAGGCGCTGGAGAAAATAGGCACCAAACCCTATAGCCTGATCATTTCCGATTGGAATATGGAGCCGGTCACCGGTCTTGAACTGCTGACCAAGGTGCGGGCCGATGCCAGCAACGCCAACACGCCATTTATCATGGTGACAGCCGAATCGAAGACCGACAACATCGTTGCCGCGCGCAAGGCGGGCGTGTCGAGCTATATCGTCAAGCCGTTCAACGCCCAGACCCTCAAGGCGCGCATTGACGCGGTCTGCGCCAGCCACGCCGCCTGATCCCGAACGATCATTACCAGCGCAACGCCGTCATCGCCAGATGCGGCGTTTCGTCGTGCTGGGCCAAAAATCCGTCAAGCCGGGCCGCATTGAGCGGCCCGCTGCCTTCAGGATGCAACTCATCGCGGTGAATGCCGCCGGTCACCAGCAGGCCGGAAATTTTCTGCCTGATGGCACCGCGCATGTCAGTGGCAATCGCATCGCCCACGGCCAGCACGCGGGGCTGGTCTTGCCGGGCCCCTGCCGCTTTGGCCAGATCAAGCGCAGCCTTGTAAATCGGAGCGTGCGGCTTGCCGGCGTAACGAACCTCGCCACCCAGACGTTCATAGATTTCGCCCAGCGCGCCCGCGCAATACAGCAGCGTCTCGCCGCGATGCACGATGATATCGGGATTGGCGCAGATCATCACCAGATTGCGCTCCCGCATGGCGCGGAGGGTCAGGTCATAATCGTCGGGTGTCTCGATCTCGTCGTCAAACAGGCCGGAACAAACCACGTAATCAGCCTGCGCCAGCGGCACCAAACTCGGGCGGCGGCCGGTCTGGCGCAGCACTTCGTCATAGAGCGCCAAATCCCGGTCAGGGCCGATGTGGTGGATTTTGGCCTCTCCCATGTCGGCAATCAGCCCCACCGTCACATCGCCCGAAGTAATCAAGGCATCATAGGCGGCGTGGGGCACGCCAAATTCATCAAGCTGTGCCCGGATGGGTGCGCCTGGGCGCGGCGCATTGGTGATCAGCACGACAGCGCCACCCTTGGCGCGAAACTTGGTCAGCGCGTCGGTGGCTTCACTGAAATAATGCTCGCCATTATGCACTACGCCCCAGATGTCGCAAAAAATCACGTCAAAATCGGCAGCCGCGTCGCGGAAATGTTCAAGAATGCGGGTTTCGGGCGTGTGGGTTTCAGACATGGAAAATATTTCAATCGTGCAGTTTGGGAGGCGGAAATGCGGGAGTGGGCTTTAGCGGAAACGAAGTCAAGCGACTGGCCTTCAACAACACCGGGCTTTCAGCAGCGCCAGGCTTCAATCCCTCCAGGCCTCAATCCATCCAGTCAGCCGCGCGAGCCAGCGCCTTGTCCCAGCCGTGCAGCATGCGATTGCGCGTCGCGCGGTCGATGACCGGCATCCAGCGCCGCTCCTCGCGCCAGTTCAGCGCGATGGTGGCCGCTGAGTCAAACAGCCCCGTGGCGAGGCCGGCGGCATAAGCTGCGCCCAGGGCGGTGGTCTCGATCACTTTGGGGCGGATGACCGGCACTTGCGACAGATCGGCCTGGCATTGCATCAACAGTTGATTGACGGTCATGCCGCCATCGCAGCGCAATTCGCGGATCGCGACGCCGCTGTCGCGCTACATGGCATTGAGGACGTCATTCACCTGAAAGGCCACGGCCTCCAGCGTAGCGCGGGCGATGTGCGCCTTGTTGGCAAAACGGGTCAGCCCCAAAATCGCCCCGCGCGCTTTTTCCTGCCAATGGGGCGCATAAAGCCCCGAGAAGGCGGGCACAAAATATACGTCGCCATTGTCAGGCACGCTTGCCGCCAGCGCCTCGACTTCACCTGCCGAAGCCACAAGTCCCAGATTATCGCGCAGCCATTGCACTGCCGCCCCTGCAATCGCCACCGAGCCTTCCAGCGCATAGACCGGTTTTTCGTGACCAAGCCTGTAGGCCACCGTGGTGAGCAGCCCGAAACTTGAGGGCTGCGGCGTCTCGCCAATGTTCATCAGCATGAAACAGCCGGTGCCATAGGTGTTCTTGACAGCGCCGGGCGCGAGGCAAGCCTGCCCGAACAAGGCCGCCTGCTGATCGCCCAGAATGCCGGTGATCGGCACGCCGTCGCCAAGGTCGCGGGCCATGCCATAATGCTCCGACGAGGAGCGTATTTCGGGCAAGCAGGCGCGCGGAATATCGAACAAGTTCAGTGTGTCCTGGTCCCACGCCAGCGTTTCGAGATTCATCAATTGCGTGCGCGAGGCGTTGGTGACGTCGGTAACATGCACGCCGCCTTTGGTGCCCCCGGTCATTTGCCAGACCAGCCACGAATCCATCGTCCCGAAGGCCAGTTCACCGCGCTCCGCACGGGCCCGCGCGCCGGGCACATTTTCCAGAAGCCAGAGCAGCTTGAGGCCGGAAAAGTAGGTGGCGAGCGGCAGGCCGGTTTTGGCCCGCAGCCGATCCTTGCCGCCCTCCTGCGCAAAACGCTCTACCAGCGCGTCGGTGCGCGTGTCCATCCAGACGAGCGCATTGTGCAAGGGCGCGCCGGTGGCCCGATTCCACAACACCGTCGTCTCGCGCTGGTTAGTGATGCCGATGGCGTCAAGGTCGCGTGGTGCCAGGCCCGCCTGCGCCAGTGCGCCCGCCATGACCTCGCGGGTATTGCGCCAGATTTCGAGCGGATCATGCTCGACCAGACCGGGACCGGGACAGATTTGCCTATGTTCCTTATGCGCCTGGGCGATGAGCTTCGCCTGTCGGTTGAAGATGATGAACCTGGTGCTGGTAGTGCCTTGATCCAGCGCGCCAACATAGTCACCCATGCCATTGATCCTTCGTCATAATTCACGATTTACAAAGTCACGCGCCGCGCGGCGCGGCGGCGCGCTGAAGCCGGTCGTTGATGGCGAGGCCCAAGCCATGATCCGGCACTGGTGCAACGGCAATCATGCCGACCCCGGTGGCGTCAAGATCGCGCAGCGCGCGAAACAAATGTGCAGCAGCCTCGCCAAGATCGCCGGAGGGCGACAGATCGAACGAGGCTCCCGCCAGGACACCGCCAAAATCGAGCCCGGCCTCGCCGGGGCGCAGCACGGTGGCGTTCAGGCGCACTCCGGCGCGCGGCGCATAATGCGTTTTCAACTGACCGGGCGCCTGCGGACGCTCGCGCGTGCCGTGATCCTGCTGGACGCCGACCGGCACGATCTCGCGCAGGCGCTCCAGCGCAATGCCGCCAGGCCGCAGCAGCATCGCCCCGCCCGGCAGCACGGCGACAATGGTCGATTCGACACCGATGGCGCTGGGTCTGCCCTCCAGCACCATGTCGATGCGTCCACCAAGCTCGGCCATGACATCGGCGGCTGAGGTCGGACTGATCGCACCGGAGCGGTTGGCGGAAGGCGCGGCAACCGGCACCCCTGCCCCGGCAATCAGCGCCCGCGCCACATCCGGGCCAGGCACCCTCAGCGCGACTGTCTCCAGACCCGCCCGTGCTAGCAGGCTTATCCTGTCGCTGACGGCGGGCACAACCAAAGTCAGCGGCCCCGGCCAAAACGCATGGGCGAGTTTCAGCGCCGTTGCATCAAACAAGCCATAGGCAAGCGCTGCCTGCAGGTGCTGGACATGGACAATCAGCGGGTTGAAGCGCGGGCGGCCCTTGGCCTGGAAAATGCCCGCCACCGCCGCGTCCGAAGTTGCATCCGCTCCGAGCCCATAGACCGTCTCGGTGGGGAAGGCGACCAGGCCGCCTGCTTTGAGTCTGGCTGCGGCCAGCTTGATCCCGGCAGTATCTGCCGCCATCAACAAGGTCGCGCGCTCTTCCGGCCTTGGGGATGGTGAGGAGCTTGGGGGTGGGAACATGGCGTTTGTTCTCAAGGCAGAAGGGAGGGCTTGCGCCTGCCGGAACTGCAGCCTAGCTTGATTCAGCCCATTGCTGGATAAAATGCAGGGCCGGAGACCCGAATGGATTACAAAGCCCCTCTATCGCAGATCATGCTAACGCTCAACCATGCCGCCGGCATGCAGGATGGCATCGCCTCCGGGATTTTCAGCGATCTTGATGATGGCCTTGCCGCCGCCGTGCTTGATGAGGCGGCAAAATTTGGCGAGGATGTCCTGGCCCCGATCAATCATTCCGGCGACAGGGCCGGTGCCTCGCTGAAAGACCGCGTCGTGACCACCGCGCCTGGCTGGCGCGCGGCCTATGAGCAATGGGTCGCTGGGGGCTGGAACGCCCTCACCGGCCCGGCCTCGCATGGTGGCCAGGCCCTGCCGCACCTGCTGAATGCCGCCTGTCTCGAAATCTGGAGCGCTGCCAATATGGCGTTCACGCTCTGCCCGGTGCTGGGCATGGGCGCGGTAGAGGCGGTTGCGACGCATGGATCCGAGGCGCTCAAGGCCACGTATCTGAGCAAGATGGTGTCGGGCGCATGGACAGGCACTATGAACCTGACCGAGCCCCAGGCCGGCTCCGACCTGGCCCTGGTGCGCAGCCGCGCCGAGCCGCAGCCCGACGGCAGCTACAAGGTCTTCGGTACCAAGATCTTCATCACCTACGGTGAGCACGATATGGCGGGCAATATCGTGCACCTGGTGCTGGCGCGTGTGACGGGTGCGCCTGAGGGCATCAAGGGCATCAGCCTGTTTGTCGTGCCCAAGTTCATGGTCAACAAGGATGGCTCGCTGGGCGCGCGCAACGACGTGTTCTGCTCTGGCCTTGAAGAAAAAATGGGCATCCACGCCTCGCCGACCTGCACGATGATTTTCGGCGATAAAGAGGGGGCGATTGGCTGGCTGATCGGCGAGGAGAACCGTGGCCTCAACTGCATGTTCACGATGATGAACAATGCCCGGCTCGCCACCGCACTGCAAGGCGTCGCATTGGCCTCGATCGCCACCCAGAAGGCCACCGACTTCGCGCGCGAGCGCCGCCAGGGCCGTGCGGTCGGCGACGGTGCGCTCGGCCCGGTGCCGATCATCCAGCATCCCGATGTGCGCCGCAACCTGATGATCATGCGCACCTTGACAGCCGCCGCCCGCGCCATCTGCTATCTAACCGCGCAGGCGCTCGACCATGCCCACCGTGCCCCTGACGCTTCGGCGCGTGCAGAGGCTGGCGGGCGCGCCGCCTTGCTGACGCCGCTCGCCAAGGCGTTCTCGTCCGATATCGGCAACGAAGTCACCTCGCTCGGCGTGCAGGTTCACGGCGGCATGGGCTTCATCGAGGAGACCGGCGCGGCGCAATATATGCGCGACGCCCGCATTGTGGCGATTTACGAGGGCACCAACGGGATTCAGGCGATTGATCTGGTGCAGCGCAAGCTTGGACTTGCCGATGGCGCGACATTGGCCCGCGAGATTGCCGACATGCGCGCCACGCTGGCTGCGCTGGGCCAGCGCAACACCCCCGGCTTCGGCAAGACCCATGAGCGCCTGAGCGAGGCGGTGGACAGTTTCGAGCGCGCCGCGAACTGGCTGCATCAGGCGCTGGCCACCTCGCCCGCCCTGGCGCTGGCCGGGGCGACGCCGTTCCTGCGGGTGTTTGGACTGGCGCGTGGCGGGGTTTCGCTGGCGGCGATGGCGCTGGCGGCAACCAACGATGGTGATGGCGCCGAGGCCGTGCAAGACGCCAGATTCTTTGCCGAATGTCTGGCCACCGCCGCGCCGGGCCTGGCGCTGAGCGTGATGGAAGGCGGTGCCTTCGCGCTTGAGCCCGCATTTGCCGGGGGGCATTGAGCATGGTCAGCGCGCATATTGTGCTGAGCGCTGCGCAGGGCGTGCAGCGCATCGGGATCAGCCGTCCGGCCAAGCGCAACGCCTTGACCGGCGAGATGTATCTCGCCATGGCGGAAGCCATCACTTCTGCCAACAAGGATGATGCCATAGGCGTCATTCTCATCACCGGCGAGCCGGGCGCGTTCTGCGCCGGCAATGATATCGGTGATTTCCTGAACGGCCGCCGCACCTTCGAAACCTCGCCAGCCATCGTCTTCCTGAAGGCGCTTGTCCTCTCGCGCAAGCCGCTGGTTGCAGCGCTCGATGGCCTGGCCATCGGCATCGGCACAACCCTCGTGCTGCATTGCGTTCTTGCCTATGCGACACCACGCACGCGCTTCCACCTGCCGTTCATTGATCTGGCTTTGGTGCCCGAGGCGGCAGCCTCGATGCTCCTGCCCCGGCTTTGCGGCATCAAGGCGGCCTCGGACATGCTGCGGCTCGGCGAGCCCTTCGATGCCGCCAGCGCGGCACAGCGCGGGGTGATCAATGCGGTCATCGAGGGCGATGTCGAAGCTTATGCTGAAGCCGTTGCGCTGCGCCTGGCGGCCAAGCCGCGCGCCGCCTTGCTCGCCTCGCGGGCGCTGATGCGGGCCAATCATCACGAGGTTCTGGCACGCATCGACCTTGAGGCCGAGGAATTTGGCCGTCGCCTCAATTCAAAAGAAGCACAGACCGTATTTGCCGCCTTCATGGCGAAGGACGAAGCCAAACGCGCCTGATGCCCGCAGGTGGTGCCGGGGCGAAGCGGTTCTTAAGCCGTCATGGCGAGCGGAGCGAAGCAACCCCAGGGAGCGGGAATGCGCCGCTGTCGGGCACCGCAGGGGCCGTGATGCGCAAAGCGCCGGGTTCGATAATCGGCCTCACGGCAATCGCGGCTGTCGTCCCAACGCGGCGGCTTGTTCCATTTTGTGGCTTAGGCGACAGGCAGTCCATTCCAAATAATTTGGTCGAAAT
>DAICZI010000080.1 GCA_027311205.1 Beijerinckiaceae bacterium
TTATTGGCCTGTTTATCGCCCTGGCTTCGGTTGTCGGCGCGCCGTTCCTTTTTGCCGCTTACCGCAGGATCGAGATGCTCTGGTGGATCAATGGCCTGCGCATCGGTCAAGTGCGTTTTGGGGCTGATCCAAAGCGTATCAGGTTCGCCGGGCTCTATTGGAAGATGATCGGATCGAGTCTGCTGACTTCTTTTGTTTTTATGATAATCTTAGCTATTCTAACGTCCATTTTCATATACATCACCCACGGCATGGGTAAGCCAACTGCAGCGGCAGTGCTGCACTCCAGCGCTGGTATAGCGGCAATTGCGGTAGGTGCTTTTACTTATATTGCTTTATTGCTGGCTCTCGGCATCCTCCAGCGCTGGTTTTTGCAGCGCGGCTTCTGGAAGATTGTTGCCAACGCCGCAAGCGTTGAAAACCTTGAGGCCGCCGCCCATGTCAAGGCCATGGGCCAACCCTCGAATGCGCTGGGCGAGGGCCTGGCGTCCATGCTTGATGTGTCAGGCTTCTAGGGAAAGCCGCAGGGATGAGCCAGCAAACCGAGGTCGATTTTTTCGACGGGCGCGACAACCAGCGGCACGCCGTTGTGGTGCGCATGCTGGATGCAATGGTGATTCAGGAGGGCGAGGGCACGCTGGCACGCTGGCCGTTTGCCTACGTCCGGCTGCTGCCCAGCGCCCATGGCATGGCGCGATACGGCCTTGCCGACAGCGACAGTCTCGCCCGCCTCGAAGTGACGGATGAAATGCTGATCGCCGCGATCAAGATGCATTGCCCGCATCTTGGCCGTGGCGAGGGCGCGGTGGCCTCGCGGCGCCTGACATTGCGCATTGTCGGCTGGTCGCTGGTCGCAGCGGCTTCGGCCCTGGGTTTGGTGCTCTATGGCTTGCCGGTCGTCGCCGACATCGTGGCACCGCATGTGCCGCAGGCGGTGCAATATGAAATTGGCGAAGCCTCGGCCAAGCAATTGAAACTGGTGTTTCATGCCACCACCTGCCGCGACGCGCACGGCCAGGCAGTGCTCGACAGGCTGGTGGCAAAGCTTGCCACCGCGGGTGGCCTCACCCGGCATTTGCGCCCCCGCGTCATCAAAACTACAATCCCCAATGCCATGGCTTTGCCCGGCGGGCGCGTGTTCGTCTTTTCCAAATTGCTGGATGAGGCGCAAACACCCGATGAACTCAGCGGCGTGATTGCCCATGAACTCGGCCACGAAGCCCATGATGATTCAATGCGCCGCCTGATCGAAAGCAGTGGCACCGGCTTTTTGCTCGGCATGGTATTTGGTGATTTCACGGGCTCGGCTGGCATAGTTTTGGCCGCCAACACGCTGATCACCGCGTCCTATTCCCGCCAGGCCGAAAAAGGCGCGGATGACTTTGCGATTCACGTGATGACCAGGCTTGGCCGCTCGCCCAAGCCCTTTGGCGCCTTGCTGGAGCGCATTACCAAAGGCCACGATTTTCCTTTAGCCATGTCGCTGCTTGCCGATCATCCCCTGACCGAGGATCGGCTGGCCGATATTGCCGCGCATGATGTGCCCGATACCGGGCCGCCATTGCTCTCCACGGCGGACTGGGTAGCCCTGCAGACCATTTGCGCGAATTGATGCCCAACCGGCGCCGCCAAATGGCTCAAATCATTTGACTAAAGTAGCATTCGCCGTTATCATTTCATCATCCCTGTGGAGGAGCGTGTTGCGATGACCCACGCCGACGAACCATCTGCAACAGGCAACGACACGCAAGCCGCCATCCTCAATGACGTTCTGGCGCGGTTTGCCGCGACGCCCGACCCGCGCCTTCGCGACATCATGCTGGGCTTGATCACCAGTTTGCATCGCTTTGTGTGCGACAACAAGGTGACCTGGACGGAATGGGAGGGTGCCATGGCCTTCCTCGCGAAGGCGGCAAGTGTCACCGGGCCGGGCCGTAATGAATTCATCGCACTGTCTGACTCCATTGGCATCAGCATGCAGGTGCTGGCGGCCTCGCAACCCAAGCCGCCGGGTGCGACCATTCCGACGCTGATCGGGCCGTTTTTCATTGAAGACGCGCCGGTGTTTGCGAGAGGGGCGAATATCGCCAATGGCGCATCGGGCGAACCGCTGTATGTGTCGGGCCGCGTCATCGACACTGGCGGCAAGCCGGTTGCGGATGCCGTTGTCAACGTTTGGCAATCAGATGATCGCGGGCTTTATGATGTGCAGGATGATTTTGACCCGGCCAATATGTGGGGGCGCGGACGCATCCGCTGCGATGCGCAGGGGCGCTACGCTTTCTGGAGCGTGATGCCGACGGCCTATCCCGCGCCGATGGATGCCGCCTTGGGCGATTTTATCCACGCCACCACCAACAAATGGTGGCGGCCAGCGCATTTGCACTTTGCCATTCAGACGCAAAGCGCCGATCCGCTGGTGACGCATATTTTCGTCAAGGGCAGCGCCTATATTGATGAAGACGTCGCCTTTGGCGTACGTCCGGCGCTCATTGCCGATTTCGTCGCCCATGCGCCGGGGATTGCCCCCGACGGCACGAAGGTGGCCACGCCGTTTCGCAGCCTCGACTATGATTTCGTGTTGACGCGGGCGGGAAAATGACAGCGCGCACCCCCGCACTGTCATATCGGGCTTGCGTTCGCGCCAGCGGCGCTGAATTCGCCACGGCGCCCTGAAAATAATCCAATAAAGATAACCGCGAGCAGCACTCGATTTATAAAAAATTATCACATGGTTGCCTATTCTGGCAGCACGTGACGTAAAGTCGGGCCTAAATCAAGCCGCTATACTATCAGACCTTTGAAAAACAAGAGTTTTTTTATGAAACCATTTGCGAAGGCCCCCTCGTGGATGCTCCGCGAGGAGCTGACAGAGTATTTCAAACAACTTCCGACCTCCATCGCGGGCAATGCACTTAACGCCGTGATATGTGCAGGTTATTTTGCCTTCTACGTCAAAGGGGCCTTTGTTCTGGGCTTCGTGGCGATGTTTGGTCTGGCGACCTTGGTTCGCTACCGGCTGAAAGCGAAATTCGACGCCAAAACCGCTTCCGATGCGCAGATTGCAAGCTTTGTTCGCCGGGCTCAGGTGCATGTCGCGACATTGGCGCTGATATGGGGCTCAGCCTTGGCGGGGCTGACACTCACATCAACCAGTACACAAGCGGCCTTCGTCGGGATGCTGGCGGCCGGCATGATGTCCGCGGCGACCCTGACGCTGACGGCCCTGCCGATGGGTGTCGCGATTTATGTCGGCATCGTTGGTGGCTTCATGCTCGCGGCGATGCTCTGGGTGGCGACGCCACTCTCCCTGATCAGCGCCGGGTTGTTGATGTCCTATGCGATGGTGCAAATACAATATTCCCGCATTTTGTTGCGTGGATTCAAGGAGCGTTTGTTGAACCAGAGCGAATTGGCCCGGACATCTGAAACCATCAAGCTCGTCCTGCATCAATATGAGGAGGATGGTTCGGACTGGATCTGGGAACTTGACAGCCAAGGGAAGATCGTCGCGCCCTCGCTGCGCTTTGCCGACGCTGCGGGCAGACCGGTAGAGACGCTGGAGGGCAGCAGTTTTCTTGATTTGTTTGTCGCGGGGCCTGAGGCAAGCTCGCTGGCCAGCCACATCCAGCATCAGCAAGCCCTGCGCAATTTCGCGGTGCCGCTGCTGGTGGCGGGCGAACGCATGTGGTGGTCGCTGAGTGGCCGCGCTTTGACGCAGGCCGACGACCAGCCGCAATTTCGCGGCGTCGCCACCGACATTACCGCCGCGAAAAATGCCGAGGCCCATATCACTTATATGGCGCATTATGATGGGCTCACCGGCCTTGCCAACCGGATCCTGTTTCAGGATGCCCTCAACCACGCCTTGAACGAGGTGACCGGCGCATCCCAGGCTGCCTTGCTGTCGATTGACCTTGATCATTTCAAATCGGTCAATGACACTTTGGGGCATCCGGTGGGCGATGCGTTGCTGAAAATTGTGGCCCGCCGCATCACGAGCTGCGTGAAATCGCGCGATGTGGTGGCCCGCATGGGTGGCGATGAATTCACGATCCTCCTGTCCAAGGTCAAAGATCAGGCAGAGGTCACAAGTATCGCAGAGCGCGTCCTCAAAAGTCTCGGCCAGAATGTCATCGTCGACAAGCACGAAGTTTTGTGCGGGGCCAGCATTGGCGTGCTGATGTTCAGCAATGGCGATGATTCTGCCGAGGTCGCCCTGAAAAAAGTTGATCTGGCGCTTTATGCCGCCAAAAATGGCGGGCGCAACCGCATCAGCTTTTTTGAGCCGGGCATGGACGAAGCCGCGCACGCCCGACGCCTGATCGAGTTCGATTTGCGGCTGGCCTTGCAACGCGACGAATTATCCTTGCATTATCAGCCGCTTGTTGATGTCAGCAGCGGCGAGACGGTCGCCTATGAAGCGCTGCTTCGCTGGGTGCATCCTACCCGTGGCCTGATCATGCCGACGCAATTTGTGATGATTGCTGAAGAAACCGGATTGATTGTGCCTTTGGGCGAATGGGTGATCCGCAATGCCGTGGCTGAGGCGGCGAAATGGCCTGAAAATATCAAGGTTTCAGTCAATCTGTCGCCCAACCAGATGCGCAGCCCCAATCTCATTTCAACCATCGCTGATGCGCTGGCAACATCAGGCATGACCGCGTCACGCCTTGAAATGGAGGTTACAGAGTCGATTCTCATGTCGGACAGCGAGATTCACCTCGCCACGCTCCATAAGATCAAGGCGCTCGGCGTGAAAATCGCGCTTGATGATTTTGGCACCGGCTATTCGTCGCTGAATTATCTACGGACGTTCCCGTTTGACAAGATCAAGATTGACCGTTGCTTCATCCAGGATATCGCGCAGCGCGATGATTGCCAGGCCATTGTGCGCTCGGTGATTGACCTTGCCTCGCGCCTCGGCATGGTCACCACTGCCGAAGGTGGCGAGACGGCCGAGCAATATGCACAATTGAAATTCGAAGGCTGCAATCAGGTTCAGGGCTTCCTGTTCAGCAAGGCGGTGCCTTCCTCGGAACTCACCGACCTGCGCCGCCGCAGCAGTACCACGGCGCACGCCATCACGGATGCCCTGGCGGATTCTGAATTGCGGATGCTCAAATCCGTGCTTGGTGCCGCCAACCCGCCCGCCAGGGCTGCCAAGCTGAAGTCGGCTTGAGGTTAGCTATCTGGGGTCGCCAGGGTTCGCGGGCGTCATTGGGTGCCCGCGAGATTTGTGCTTTGGTAGCGAAGCTCCCCATCCGCGCTGCGCGGAAGGGGGCCTTTGCCGTGAGACACCAGACTATCAAGAGGCATCAAACTATTTGACCACCGTCGGGTTGGTGTTCGGACGGGGGTTGAAATCCGCTGGAATGTTGTTCTTGAGCCCAAGCTGGATGTCGACAGGGGTGATGCCGATGGCCTTGCAGTCGGGGCCATCTTTTTCCGGCATTTTGGTGAGCCATGCCTTCGGCACTTCGGCATAGCTGGCGGGCAGCGGCTTGGCGGAACCCAGCAGCCGCGCGGGATCAAAAGCTGCGACGAGCGTGCTGACGCCGGGGGTGATGGCATCATCCGGCCCCATGTTGGCAAGGCCAAACTCGCGCTTGCCAAGCTCGCGGGCTTTGGCTTCGTCGGGCAGTCTGGCGAGCGGGGTCAGATTGAACAAAGTATCAACAAACTTCACCACCGAGGATTGGCTGCCGCTCTCGTGAACGACCACATGCGCCTTGGCATAAGGCGAAATGACCAGCAATGGCACGCGCGGCCCGTTGGTGATGATCGAGCCATCGGGCCCGCGCGCCCGTTGCGGCGGCGTAACATGATCATAATCGCCTTCCGAATCATCCCAGGTGATGATGATGGCGCTATCGGCCCAATAGGGACTGGCGGCGATTTTGTTGATGGCGGTGGCGGCCATGATTTCGCTGATCGCCGCATCGGAATAGGCCGGGTGATCATCGTCACCGACAAAATTCTTCTGGATTTTCGGATCAGGATTGACCGGCTTGAGGCCCAAAGTGTTCTGATAGCCGCCCTTCACGAAAAACACGCCGGAAGAAGGCAGCGTTTGCTTGTCGAGCGCCGTGAAGAAATCCCCCAACCCATGCAGTTCGCCCCGCATTTTGGTGTTGTTGGCGACATAGCCGAAATATTGCGGGCCATTGTGATGGGCAATGTAGGAGGCGTGGTGGCCTTCGGCATCCATGGGGCCCTTGTCGGTCGATTCGTGATCGTAACCTTCCTCATACCACCCAAAGGGAATGGCAGCGCCGCCCTTTTTGGTGAGGAACGCAATATCATCCTTGATGTCGCCGAGGTCGCCAGGCTTGTCATCATCATCGTCGGTGACTGCGCCGGTCGCGCCCTGTTTCATGCTGAGCTGGATGGTCGGGAAGGTCAGGTTTTCCTGCGTGTCATATTCCTTGCGCGGCGTGCCTTTGAAATCACCCGGATTGACGGGCATCGGGTTTTTGGTCTTGTCAAGCTGCGAGCCCCAATAGGGATCGGCGTCATTGACCACAGGCACGCCCATGCCGCCGTTGCCATTGCCCTTGAAGGCTTGATCGGGATGCAGTGCCCATTGCGTTTCGCCGGTCTGCGCGGCGATAATGGCGATGTTGCCGGGGGTCGAGGGGCCGGTGCTCATCTCGAAGATGTGGTCGAACAGCGTGAAACGATCAGCATAGCGCCACAGCAGGGGCACCGTGTCGCAATCCTCATGCGCCATGGCGAGTTCACCAAATTGCTTGGCCTTCAACGAGGGGTTGCCGGTGGGGGAATACTTCTTTTCTTCACCCTGGGCATAGCGATCCATTTTCGCGACGCCGTTGACCGTATCCATCTTGAACACCGTCCACGAGTGCGAATGGTCAATGTCGTCAGTGTCGGCGGCTGATTGCGCCTTGCCGATGCGGAAAGGCTGCACGACACCTTTGGAGCCATCGGTATTGATGATCACCTGATTGAAGCCAGGCATTTCATCAGCGGGCCGCGAATAAAGCCCGTCAGCGCCGGGAAATGTGCCGAAATAGGAGTCGAAGGAGCGGTTTTCCTGATAAATCACGAAAACATGCTTCACTTTCTTGCGCAACGCGGCAATGAGGGCGGCCTCATCGGGGGCCGATGCCGGCGCAGCGGCGATGAAGGGCGCGATGTCCTTGCCGGGAGCGACCGCATGATAATTGGGCGCGGTGGCGGCCAAGGCGCCGGCGCTGG
>DAICZI010000081.1 GCA_027311205.1 Beijerinckiaceae bacterium
GATCGAGCCTGATTCGCGCAAGTCCGACAGCATCGGGCGCTTGTCGTCACGCGATTCAACCTGACGCGACAATTGCGACAGCGCGACAATGGGGACATTCAGCTCCTTGGCAAGCGCCTTGAGGCCGGTGGTGATTTCGGTGAGTTCCTGCACACGGTTATCTGTGCGGCTTTTCGATCCCGACAGGAGTTGCAAGTAATCCACCACCAACACGTCCAGCCCGCGCTGACGCTTCAGCCGCCGGGCTCTGGCGGTTAATTGCGCGATGGAAATGCCGCCGGTCTGATCAATGTGAAAGGGAATTCTTTCCATGCGCTGGGCGGCTTCGGTGATCTGGCGAAACTCGCCCTCGTTCATGTCGCCGCGCCGGATTTTATAGGATGCGACGCCGGATTGCTCGGCAATGATGCGGGTTGCCAATTGTTCGGAGGACATTTCCAGCGAGAAGAACCCGACAATGCCGCCATTGACCGCCTCACGGTTGCCATCGGGTTTGGTGCGGCCTTCATAGACGCTGGCAATGTTGAAGGCGATGTTGGTCGCGAGCGCAGGTTTGCCCATGCCGGGGCGGCCGGCAATGATAATCAGATCGGAGGCCTGCAAACCGCCCATCTGCCGATCAAGATCGCGAAGGCCCGTGGCGATGCCGGAAAGCTTGCCCTCGCGCTGAAAGGCCCGCGCCGCCATGTCGATGGCAATGCCGAGAGCCTCGTTGAATTTCTGGAACCCGCCGGCATAGCGCCCAGCTTCAGCGATTTCATAGAGGCGACGCTCGGCTTCCTCGATTTGGGCGCGGGGCGAGTGATCCACCGCCGCATCATAGGCGACATTGACAATATCCTCGCCAATGCCGATCAGCCCACGCCGCACCGCAAGATCATGAATGGTGCGACCAAAATCGGCGGCATTGATGATGGTCGGGGCTTCGGCAGCGAGGCGCACCATATATTGCGGCAGCGTGATGCCGCCGAGATCATGCTCGCCCAGAAATGTTTTGAGGGTGATCGGCGAGGCGATTTTGCCCATGCGGATCAATTGGCCCATGACCTCATACATGCGCCGGTGCAGTTCCTCGGAAAAATCCTCGACCTTCAGAAAATCAGCAACCCGGTCATAGGTGTCGTTGTTGACGAGAATCGCGCCCAGCAGCGCCTGCTCGACCTCGACATTGTGCGGGGCGACGCGGAAAGCCGGCCCGGCAGGCGAGGTTTCAGGCATCAGGCTCAAGGCGCGAGCGGGTTCGGCGGGGCTCATAGGTATCAGGTTTCCAGTGGCAGGCGCGAATCAGCGCTGACTTTGTGCCATGCTAGCATTTCACAGCCCTGACGGGCGATGAAGTCCTGGTTGTGCGCGCTTGTCCCCCTTATCCACACCAAACAGGTGAGCCTCGAAAAAGCGCTTGACTCGACAAAGGGGTTGCCACGCCCGATTCTGGCTCAGGCACGGCGGCTCATCCAAAGCTCTGGCGCAAAGCTGTCAGGCGTTACCGCTCCGTCAATTTCAGCTCAATGCGGCGATCCTGGCTGAGCGATGCTGGATCCTGGCCGGCCGCCACGGGCTGGTATTGGCCGAAACCTGCCGCAGCGAGGCGCTTGGGATCGACGCCTTTGGTGATGAGGTATTCCACCACCGCTATGGCGCGGGCGGCAGACAAGTCCCAATTGGACTTGAACTGGGCAGAATTGATCGGGCGGTCGTCGGTATGGCCATCGACCCGCAAAATCCACGGGATCTCGGGAGGGATTTCCTGATCAAGCTCGTTGATGGCGCTGGCTACCTGATCAATCTGGGTTTTGCCAGCCGGGCTCAGGTTGGCGGCACCCGAGGGGAACAGGACGTCGGATTGGAAAACAAAGCGGTCGCCGACCCGGCGGATGCCGGGGCGATGCCCCAAAATCTCGCGCAGGCGACCAAAGAAATCAGAGCGATAGCGCGCCAGTTCCTGCACCTTTTGCGCCAAAGCCAGATTCAGCCGCGAGCCCAGATCGGCGATTTGCGCATCTTCTGCCTTGCCCTTGGCCTCCGAGGCATCGAGGGCTTGCTGGATCGCAGCAAGCTGGCTGCGCAAAGCCGCGATTTGCTGATTGAGAATTGCCACCTGCGCCAGGGCCTGCGCCGAAATCTGCTTTTGCGCATCAAGCGCCACGCTGGCCTTGTCGGCGGCCCCGCCCTTGGCTGCGGCTTCGGCGGCATTTGCGGCCAGCAGCGCTTCCAGCCTGGCCTTGCTGGCTTCGTTGTCTTTCAATGTCGCGGTGAGAGCCAGGAGGCTGGTTTCGGCATGGGCCCGGTTGGCGCGCTACAGGGCCAGGAGCGAGCGCAGTTCCTCGACCTGCTGGTTGAGGCTGTTCAGGGCTGTATCTTTTCCGGTAACGTCCTGCGACAGGAAAAATTGCGACAGCATGAACACTGACAAGAGAAAAATGATCACCAGCAACATGGTCGACAAAGCGTCGACAAAGCCCGGCCAGTAGTCAATCTGGCGCAGCGGCCTGCGGGCGCGCCCGGCCATCAGCGTTGCTCGCTCTCGCGGGCCAGACGTTCCAGCAATTTGCGGATTTCGACCTGTTGAGCCGCTTGCGCCTCCACCCAATCGCGGATTTGCTGCTGCTCGCTGCGCATGTGCTCGACAAGGCCTTGAATACCTTCGGCAAGATTGGCCATGGCGAGTGCGGCTGCGCGATTTTGTGTCTGGTCGACTCCTGCCGAAATCTTTGACAATGCGCCTTGCAGGGGCGTTGGCGCTGCCCCTTCGCCAAGCGCGGGCTCGAATGTGCGGGCCGAAAGGGCATCCTCAAGCTCGGTATAGAAACGATTCTGGGCCTGGCCGGCCTGCAGATCGAGAAAGCCGAGGATGAGCGAACCAGACAAGCCAAACAGCGATGAGGTGAAGGAAACGCTCATGCCGGCAATTGGCAGGCCCAGGCCCGTTTTCAGATTGTCGAACATCGTGGAAGGATCGCCCTTGGTCTGCATCGCGCCAATGACGTCACTGATGGAGTGCACGGTTTGCAGCAGGCCCCAGAAGGTGCCGAGCAGCCCCAGGAAAATCAGCAGGCCGGTGAGATAGCGCGCCGTCTCGCGCGCCTCATCGAGCCGCGCGCCGACCGAATCGAGGATCACCCGCAGGGTCGAGGTCGAGATCGCGTCATGGCCGCTCTTGTCGGCAAGGAACGCCGCCGCGGCGGCGAGCAACACCGGGGGGCGACCCGCCGTGCCAATGCCATTCAGTGCATTGACCCAGCGAATTTCCGGAAACAGCCGCACCACCTGGCGCAGGCCGAGCACGACGCCAATGAGCAGCACAAACAATATAAGGCCGTTAAGGCCGGGATTGGCGAAAAAAGCAAGCCTGATCTGCTTGTAAAGGATAAGCGCCAGGAAGGCGGCCAGCGCCAGAAACACCAGAATCCGCAGCAGAAAGATGCGCGGCGACGACAATTTGTAAACGGACTCAGCAGGGGCCATCGCGTCAGTCTCGCCGTGGCGCAAAGCGTGGAAGGAACATGTCTCAGACTCGCAGCGCAGGTGCCGAAAACTATAATATGCTTTGCGCCACAAAGCGAGATGGGCTTGGGCGCTACCTTCCCCGCCGCCCTGACCGCTTCGGCCGACCCTCGCCACCACCGAAATTATGCGGACCCATGTCGGCGTCGGCGGGCTTGTGGACGCCGCTCGGCAGGTTGGCGGCCGCACCGTATTTCTTCGCGCCGCGATAGGCCCCGGCGGCGTCTTCGACATCCTGCTGACGGGCCAGCGGGTCGCTGGCCAGCACCAGTTCGGTGGCTTGCAGGCGCTTGATTTCGTCGCGCATCCGGGCGGCGTCCTCGAAATCGAGATTGGCGGCGGCTTCGCGCATCCGCTTTTCGAGGTCGGCCAGGGTGGCCTTCATGTTGTGCCCGACCAGCGTGCCTTGCGGGGCGAGGCCGGTATCGACCGTTACATGGTCGGCCTCGTAAACCGAGCCGAGAATGTCGGCAATGCCGCGCTTGATCGACGCGGGGGTGATGCCATGGGCTTCATTATAGGCTTCCTGGCGTGACCGGCGGCGGTTGGTTTCGGCCATCGCCCGCTGCATCGAACCGGTGATATTGTCGGCATAGAGGATGACTTTGCCCTCAATGTTGCGGGCGGCGCGGCCAATGGTCTGGATCAGCGAGGTTTCCGAGCGCAAAAAGCCTTCCTTGTCGGCATCGAGAATGGCGACCAATGCGCATTCGGGAATGTCGAGGCCCTCGCGCAGCAGATTGATGCCGATCAGCACATCAAAGGTCCCGAGCCGCAAATCGCGCAGGATTTCAATGCGTTCGATCGTGTCGATATCCGAGTGCATATAGCGTACCCGAACGCCGTGCTCATGCAGATATTCGGTGAGGTCCTCGGCCATGCGCTTGGTCAGCACGGTCACCAGCGTGCGATAGCCCTGCTGCGCCACCAGCCGCACTTCGCCCAGCAAATCATCGACCTGGGCGCGCGCGGGGCGGATTTCCACCGGAGGGTCGATGAGGCCGGTCGGCCGGATGACCTGCTCGACAAAGACGCCGCCGGCCTGATCCATCTCCCAAGGGCCGGGCGTGGCCGACACATGCACCGTTTGCGGGCGCATCGCCTCCCATTCCTCGAACCGCAGTGGGCGGTTATCAAGGCAACTGGGCAGCCGGAAGCCATATTCGGCAAGCGTTGCCTTGCGCCGAAAATCGCCTTTGTACATCGCACCAATCTGCGGCACGGTGACGTGGCTCTCGTCGGCGAACACCAGCGCGTTGTCGGGCAGATATTCAAACAGGGTCGGCGGCGGCTCGCCCGGCAAGCGCCCGGTGAGATAGCGGCTGTAATTTTCGATACCCGCGCAGGAACCGGTTGATTCCAGCATTTCGAGATCGAAAATCGTGCGCTGCTCCAGCCTTTGCGCCTCCAGCAGGCGTCCACCGCGATAAAGTTCGTCAAGCCGGGTCTTCAGCTCGGACTTGATCGCCTTGATGCTCTGGATCAAGGTTGGGCGCGGCGTCACATAATGGCTGTTGGCATAGACCTTGATGAACTCAAGCTCCTGCTGCCTGGTGCCGGTGAGCGGATCAAATTCCTCAATCGATTCAACCTCGTCACCAAAAAACGAGATGCGCCAGGCGCGGTCTTCATAATGGGCTGGAAACAGTTCCACCGTGTCGCCGCGCACCCGGAAATTGCCACGGGCGAAATCCGGCGTGCGCTTGTATTGCAGCGCCACCAGATCAGCGATCAACTGGCGCTGATCAATACGCTCGCCCACTTTCAGGCCGAAAGTCATGGCGGTATAGGTCTCCACCGAGCCAATGCCGTAGATGCAGGACACCGAGGCGACGATAATGACATCATCGCGCTCCAGGAGCGAGCGGGTGGCGGAATGGCGCATCCGGTCAATCTGCTCGTTGATCGAGGATTCCTTCTCGATATAGGTATCGGTGCGCGGCACATAGGCTTCGGGCTGGTAATAATCGTAATAGGAAACGAAATATTCCACCGCATTATTGGGAAAGAAGCTCTTGAACTCGCCGTAAAGCTGGGCGGCCAGGGTCTTGTTGGGCGCGAGAATCAGCGCCGGGCGCTGGGTCTTTGCAATGACCTGCGCCATGGTGAAGGTCTTGCCGGAACCGGTGACGCCGAGCAGGACCTGGTCGCGGTCGCGCGCGGCGATGCCGTCGACCAACGCCGCAATGGCGGTGGGTTGGTCGCCCTTGGGCTCATATTCGCTGACGATCTCGAATTTCTTGCCGCCCTCCCATTTTTCCGGCCGGGCCGGGCGGTGCGGTGTCCAAGGTTTTTTCTCGCGCAGATTGGGATCGCCCTGCTCGAGCAAAGCCTTCAGCGAATCGATGGTGGCCATGGCCGGCGACACCTCGGGCGGGCGTGGACGCACACGCTTGGGATCATCGCCAGGCATGGTGACGCTGCGCGCCAGGCTTTCTGCCAGAAACGCCGCCTGCGGGCTCTCGCCAAAGCCATTTGGGGCAGGTTCCATCAAACCGGGGTTCAGCAGCGCAGCCAGATGCTCGTCAAGCGGCTGCACCTCCGGACGACCGGCTTTGGCGCGGGTGATGCGATGCGGTGCGGGGGCTTTGGCCATGGCAGTAATATGGGATGATTTCGGTTCGGTGGGAAGGGTGAGCTGACTTTGCCCCTTTGCTACGCCGGTGCCGGGCTCACGCGGCGCAACGTCAGGTTGATGCGCCCACCCTCTTTCAGCAGGCTGGACGTGCCGGCCAGCACACGATCAATGCCATGAAAGGCCAGCCGCGCTGCACCACCAAACACCAGTGCATCCCCAGACGCCAGCTTGACCGAGCGGGTCTTGCCGCGCCGTTCGACACCGCCCATGCGGAAGATGGCGCTGTCGCCCAGCGACAGCGACAGCACCGGCACATTGAAATCCGCTTCGTCGCGATCCTGATGCAGGCTCATGCGCGCGTCAGTGCGGTAAAAATTGATGAGACAAGCCTCCGGCGGCGGCGCGCCCGGCGCGAGCGCCGCCCAGGCCTGCAGCAAGGACTGCGGCATGGGTGGCCAGGGCTGGCCGGTTTCGGGATGAACCGGCTGATAGCGATAGCCGCCGACCTGATCCGAAACCCAACCGAGCGGGCCGCAATTGGTCATCATCACCGAAAACGGTGTGCCGGTTTTGGGCATGACGGGGCGAAACAGCGGTGCGGCCCGCACGATGGCGCGCACCTCCTCCAGCAAATCCTGCTGGGCGCGGCCATCCAGCCAACCGGGATGCCAGATGCAGCCCTCCTGAAGCATCAGGGGTTTCATGGGTTCATGGATTTCATGGGCACAGGGATTTCATGGGCCAAGCGTGGTTCTTGCTGACACTGGGGTATTGGCGCGCGTCGCGGGGGCCGACGGGGCACGCGAGGGCGGCAGGGCTGCCGCCAGAATGACCAGCAGCCACCCCGCAAAAACTCCAGCCACATCGCTGTCAAAAATCAACCAGAGGAGCCTGATGCCGGGATGAGCCGCGTGGTCAGCGCTGAAATGCCAGACATGAACCAGCACATAGGCGGTGTTGTCGTCGATCCAGAAGGCGAGCCAGGCAGCCGCCAGGGGTGTCAGCAGCAAAGGGAGCAGCACCCAGCCGCGCCCGAAGCCAGCGTCGTGCAGCCGTTTGACCAGGCCGGCGAGCGCCGCCCAGGCCGCCACGCCCATCACCGGCCACAGCAGAGCCCAAAGCC
>DAICZI010000082.1 GCA_027311205.1 Beijerinckiaceae bacterium
CTGTGCATGTTGCCGAGCCATGGAGGTACACGCAACCCCCGGTCCCGCCCTAGCCCACGCCAGAGCTGCCGGAAAAACCGTCTCCTGAGTGGTCGCACCTGACGGAATCATTCGTCTCGGTCGAGAGCAGGGCGTTTCCTCCAGGTACCAGCATCCTGCACGATCTTGGATTGCTGCCGTGAATTATTATGACGAACTGGGCGTCAGGCGCGATGCGACGGAAGCGGAGATAAAAGCCGCTTATCGCAAGCAGGCCAAAAAAGCGCATCCGGATAGTGGCGGCAACCCCGAGAAGTTCGAGAAATTGTCGAAGGCCTACGGGTGTCTGATCCGTTCGGATCGCCGGGCCTATTATGATAGCACGGGCCGCGACGAGGTCCCGCCTCTGGACGATGTTGCGGCCACGGCCTTGCAGCAGGTTTTCATGCTGCTGGATGCGGCCTTGCAGAATGCCGGGGATTATGTGCTCAAAGACCCGATGGCCCAGGTTCTGGAAGCTCTGGGGCAAAATCGCAAACAGACGCTTTCCCGGCAGGCGGCAGCGGTGAAAGCCGCTGATCGGTTTGCCAAATTCGCCAAACAAGTGCATGGGCATGAAGGCAAGAGCAATCGGCTAAGGCCGATGTTTCTGGCGCGCGAAGACGAGGCCCGGCGCGCTGCGGCGGCGATGGAGCGGGAACTCGCCATCTATGCCGCAGCAACGGACTTGGTCCGCGATCACGATTTTGAACTTGACGAGCTGCCAAAGTCCAGCCAGACAATGAACTACCCGACGCGGGATAACACGAACTATTTATTGCATGATTTTGGTGTTCTTGGCGAGCCGCGTACTAGGTCTTGGGTGAAATAGTGGCCAAAAACCCGACATTGCGTTATCTCCCTCTGTTCGAGCGTTTTGTTCAGGACATCAGGATTTCGTCGAAAGAGACCCTCTCCAGTGATGTGCGCGGCACGCCGCTGATCATGTGGGATAGCCAGAAACGGTTTTTGCGCGAGGTCGGACAGGGACTGGATGACGGGATTCATAAATTCAATTGTCTGAAATCCCGGCAGTTGGGCGTGACCACTTTGTCGCTGGCCATTGACGCTTTCTGGCTGGCTTTGCATCCCAACATCATCGGTTGTCTGGTGACGGACGACGACAAGAAGCGCGAGGCCAACCGGGCTTTGCTGGTGCAATATATCAGCAATTTTCCGGAAGGCTATTTCGGCGACAGTTTCCGCATCGTTCGCAACAACAGGACGGGTCTCGGTTTTTCGAACGGCGCGCGGCTGGATTTGCTGGTCGCGGGCACGAAGAAGAAATCGATGTCCTGGGCCGAAGGTGTGGGCTACACCTTTGCGCACATGACCGAGGTCAGTTCCTACGGCGATGTCGAAGGGCTGAAATCGCTTGAGGAAGGTTTTGCGCAGACCGCGCCCGAACGCCTGTTCATGTATGAATCGACCGCCAAGGGCTTCAACCACTGGCGAGCCCGCTGGTTCGATGGCCTGCACGACAAGCTGACGCAGCGCTCGTTTTTCATGGGCTGGTGGGCTGGCGACACCAACCGGATCGAGCGCAAAGACCCCCGGTTTGCGGCCTACGGCGGAAACCCGGATAATGAAGAACGCGAGCTGATGGATCAGGTTGCGCGGCTGTACCAGCACAAGATCACGCCGGAGCAGTTGGCGTGGATTCGTTGGAAAGAGAGTAGCGCCGGTTCCGAGCAGGAATTGTTGTCGCAGAACCAGCCATGGACGCACGAACAGGCTTTTGTGCAGACCGGGCGCTCGTTTTTTCAGGTGCGGGTTGTCGGCCAGGACATCAAAAGAGTGAAAGACTCTAACCTGCTGTTCAAAGGCTACCGCTACAATATCGACGGTGATTTTTTCAATTTCTCCATGCAGGAACTTGACCCGGAAGTTGATTCCATCGAGGATGTCGAGTTGAAAGTTTGGGCCGAGCCGGTTGACGACGGGCAATACGTAATCGGCTTTGACCCGGCCTACGGGCGCAACGATCACAAGGACGGCCATGCTATTGTCGTGTTCCGTTGCTTTGCTGATCGTATCGTGCAGGTGGCCGAATACGTGACCAACGATGTCGATACGCGGCATGCGACCTGGGTGCTGTTCCATCTGGCGGCGGCCTACCGCAATTGCATGGTCAATGTCGAGATTGGTGGACCGGGGCAGATGATCATGCCGGAGTTCGACCATCTGCGGCAGTTGCTAGCGGTCGAGGCCAACGCAGCGCGGGTTGCGGCTCGTGACTGGCAGGACGCGGGCGGTCAGGCGCGCTGGTATCTGTATCATCGGCCCGATTCGCTCGGGGCGGGCTACATGGCCAATTTCGAGACGACCTGGCGCACCAAGTCGGTGATCATGCACCAGTTGCGCAGCGCTTATATTTCGAACGAAATTGATATTTGTTCGCTGGCCTTGCTGCACGAAATGACTTTGGTCAATGAGACGGATGGCCAGATCGGCGCACCGGAGTCGGCAGATGAAAATTCCAAGGACGACCGTGTGTTTGCTCTGGCTTTGGCGACGAAGGCGTGGATCGACTGGGTGCGCAAGGACATGCTGGCGCAGAACCAGACCTATGAAATCCTGATGGCGGTGGAAAAGCCGGTGACGCCGCTTGCCTACATGACCAACTCGATTGTTGCTGGCTTTCTGAAGCAGCAAGGGGAACTGGCGGATATGCCGCCGGAAGTGCCGTTGTGGCGCTCTAACCTGGGGATATGAACATGGGGACTGAACCCGACGAACTTGATGCACGTTTTCAAAAAGCCGGAAAGCCACGGAAACAATCTGCGCTCGGCAACCCGAACATTCCTGTGATCAAGATTCCTTTGTTCAACGCGGGGTCGCCGCCGACGGACAAAAGCGGGGGCTACGTGATTCTTCCGCCTCCGGAATTGAAGCAGGAACCCGCATTGCGGTTTGATGCCGGAAAGCCGCGTTACGAATTGATCCCTGCCGATGCGCTGGAGGAACTGGCGAAGGTCTATGCGGCGGGGGCTCTGAAATATGGCGATGACAATTGGCTGAAGGGCATGTCGTGGGGCCGGTGCTTTGGCTCTTTGATGCGGCACGCCTGGAAATTCTGGCGCGGGCTTGACATTGACGAGGAAACTGGTTGTCATCACATGATGCTTGCGGCGTGGAACTGCATCGCGCTTTTTGTCTATGCGAGACGCAAGCTCGGCACTGACAGTCGGATCACGTTGCCAACAGGAGATTGATATGGCGAAATACAAAGAGCACGACGCCAAATTCAAGGCCGCCGACGCGGGCCTGTTTGGTGAGGAAGCAGAGGTCAAAGCCGTCGAGACAGAGGATACCGTCGATGGAGCAGCCCCCGAAACCGCAGAAGCCCAGCCTCCGGCTGAGCCGGACAAGAAATTGCCGCTTGATGGGGGCTGGCTGGTCTTGCCGCCTGCCCCGGAAGCCATTATGGGGCAGGAAGCGCCCTACGACGGACTGCCCGTGCTACTGGCGCAAGTGACCGGCGACAAGATCGTCACGGTTGAAGCCTATTGGCGCACGACAAGGGCTTTCAACCTTGCCGCCGGGCGCTGGTTGCCAAAAGCTTTGTGGAGTCGCCGTTACACCCAGCAACCGGCGTTTATTGTGCCCGACGTTTACCGACCCATCGAGGAATAGACCCGTGGAGATCGAAATGGTTGACCCCGACGGCTATTTGCAGCCGAAACGCTACCGCATCACTTACGAGTGCGCGAGGTGCGGCACGACTTATTTCCGCACATTGAAAGCGGTTCCGAAGAAAGACCCGCCCTGCCCGAATCGGGCCTGCATCAAAATTGACGAAATGGAGGATTTGCGCAAGCAGGTCGCCAATCTGCAAGCCATGCTGGAAAGCGGCAAGGCTCCTGGCGTGATCGGCGACAAGGCTGTTGTGCAGGCTATTGACAAAACTGCTGAAATCACCATGCGCGAATACAATCTCACAGATTTGAAAGACAATATCCGCGAAGGCGAGACTGTGATGCCGAAATTGCCTGCCGAGCAGCAGAAGCAGGCTGATAGTTATTTTTCCGGAGGCTCCCATGTGGGCATGAACCAACGGCAAATGCAGGCTTTGCAGAGCCAGGCCGTCAACGGGGCTTTCCGCAATCTGGCGGTCGATCCGATGATCGTTGCGCCCAAGGGCGGCGGGCGCGGCAAATCTCCGCTCGTGCATGTCGGCACCGAATCAATTCGCAAGCATTGATATTTTTATGACGTTGCAGATATTCCCGCTTACGCTCAAGCAAGCCAACGAACTGGTTGCTTCTTTGCACCGGCACCATAAGCCGGTTGTTGGGCACCGTTTCTCAATCGGGGTACGGGATGAATTCGGCACTACGCATGGCGCCGCTATTGTTGGCCGACCCACGGGGCGAAAGAACCCGCAATACGATTGGGTTGAGGTGACTCGCCTCGTTACGACCGGGGAAAAGAACGCTTGCAGCATGTTGTACGCTGCTTGCGCGCGAGTTTCCCGAGAAATGGGCTTCAGCCGGATACAGACTTTTATTCTCGCAGAGGAAACGGGGGTTTCTTTAGCTGCCGCCGGGTGGGAATTTGATTGTCTATCTGAAGGTGGGGATTGGAATGTTCCTTCTCGGGGAGGTCGGCGAACCGACCAACCCCAACAGACAAAACAGCGCTGGAAAAAAGAGCTTGGCAGATAGCGCCGGGCTATTTTCTACGGAACACGGTGATGCCGCGAAAACGGTGATTTGTGCTTTTCCACATACCTATCGTGGCTTCCAGGACAAAACAGTCTTTTCTATACATGGGCAGAACTTGATCAAGCCATACGATATGCGCGCCTGAGGGCAGTTTCTGAAGCGCCCGTAATACGGTATTGCGTTTGACCATGCTTGTCCCGTAGTGGTCACAATCTTCGACACTGTAGGGTGGGTCAGCTAGCACCAAATCATATTTTTCCAAAGGTACGTTGGTGAGATGGTGGGCGTCATCTACGTAGGTCGGGTCCAGAGCCGGATTTGTGTCCGCGGTATCGCCTGGTGCCGCAACCAAATCTACTTTCCCACTGAATAGATGAAGGGTTTTTTGTTTATCTGGGAACAGTGCCATTACTCTACGAAGATAGCCCGCCGGGTAGCCTCCGTAATAGGTGGATTTAACCCTATAATCATTCCCCATGATCCACGTTCCCACCACGCGCCCGTCTTCGGCTTGAAAAAGACTTCTAGGGAATTTTGTCTCTTTAACATAGTTATCAATTCGATCTTGCCACTGCACTATTGCCTCCTATTTATGCCCAGCGTGCGCCGCCATCTTGATCTGCTGATCCACTTTCATCTGCTCGGCTTTGGCGATTTCGCGCCGCACGATGCCTGCTGCCAGTTCATCCGGGTTCGGCGCGTCGACGTGCTCGACAACATCCAGCGGCGACATGGCACCGATCTTGACCAGATCGAAGACGAGCGCTTTGGCTTCCATGGCGAACAACGGCGAAGACGAATGCGAGTCCACCGTCAGCGACACGTCTTCCGGCAGATCGCTGAAGGAAAAATAGACCGGCACCAGACCGGGCGCCGGGGGCCGCAAGATTTCCAGTTCGTCTTTGCTGCTGACGTTCTCGACACCTGCGGCGGCTTCTGGCACCCAGGCCAGCAATTTGCGGGCGATACCGGCACGGGCCAGATCAAGGGTGAGAGCTCCGAAGGATTCAACATCGCGCTCGATGCCCAGCGCCCGCTCCTTGAAGAAGGCGGAGGCCATCGACACGGCCACTTCGGCTTGCACGCCTGAGCGCATTCCGGCACCGCCGCCCTGGCCTTGCACGGTCGGCGGCATGCCCATCATGGCGTCGAACATGCGCTCGTATTGTTGCAATGAGCCCCAGAGATCGGGCGGCACCTGAATGGTTTCCTTCTCGATTTTGGCATTCGGGTTGGTATCCGTCCAATAGCCGCCCGGCTTGTTGAATTTCGAGAACGTCACCTGGTTGACGCCGGTCGAGCCGGTAAATTTGGTCGGCGGGTCTTCCTGCTTGCGCAGCAGCTTGTTGGTGCCGACGATGCGGGCGTTGATGGCTTCCTGGAGCATGAAGACGCGGGTAAGCTCCGAACGACCGAAGAAATAATCGTCAACCGGGTTGACGCAGAACGTGTTGAAGGGGTGCGACTGTTGCAGGTCTCGGGCGGTCGTTCTGGCTTCTGGATCGTAGGCCAGAGCGTTGACGATATTGTACCGCCCCAGCAGAAGAATTTTGTCGCCGATCAACTGGAAGGTCGCCCAGTCATCTTTTGCGTCATTCCACACCCAGACCTCACGCATTTCCAGCATGAAGGATTGAGTCTCCGATACGAGCGCGGGCTTGGGCTGGCCCATCCACTCGACGACACCGCCGATTGAACTGCTGCCGCCGCTGGGTTGATAGGGTTGCTGGCCGCCGACGATAACGTCCATGACGGCATTGCGCCCGTCGTCATTGGTGCCGTTGGAGGGTGTCAGGAGTGCTTCGCCCATGGCGCGCAGCAGTGCCGAGTCCGGCAGGTCGCGGATAAGGCGCTCGAACTGCCACCAGGTGATCATCATGCAATGGCAGAAGGCTTCCATGTTTACGTCAAGCGCCGTGTGCGCTTCATAGAGCACACCGAAATCTTCTGGCTTCACCAGTTCAGCAGACAATTTCCCCTGCTTCATGGATTGTTTGGTGATTCCAAGGCCGCTGATCAGCGAGGATTTGACGGCGCGGGAGATCAGTGTGTCCGAATCAGAGCGGCGGCATAGATTGCGGATGGCTGTTGAAGCGGCTCTTCCCTTGGCTTCATTGACGATATTCGGGATATCAGGATCGCTGATATGAAAACGCATTGATATAGGCGAATACAAAAGGGAATTAAGCAAGTCAATCGCCGACGCCGTTTTATTGAAGATTGCCGGTGAATTTCCGTCAACTGAGCCTATATCATAAATTCTCTGAAAGAAATCGCCTCGTTGCTTGCGGTTATCCCGCGATGACATGCAAGAATTTGCGATCTCTGCTACGAAATCCACCAGATTAGTTGAGGGTATCCGCATGTCATACTATCCTATGCTGTCGCATCCCGTACTATTTTTAACCTATATTGACAAGAGCAGCAAATCCAGTGTAATTTTACCTTACCGAACTGAGGCTAGTTTCGTTTCGGTGACTGAACCCTAACC